>NZ_JBJGYP010000025.1:0-62624 GCF_054050055.1 Geodermatophilus sp. SYSU D00814 | reverse complement strand
CCCGCCCGTTGCCGACGAGCCGGGACGCCGCCGCCGGCGACAACCGGCAGTGCCCCCGCAGCCAGGAGGCCATCGACCGCTGCCCGTCGCGCTCCGGGGCCTGGGCCAGCTCCGCCGCCCGCACCCGCCGGGCCAGGGCGGCGTCGATGCGGTTGCGCTCGGCGATGAGGGCGGCGACGTCGTCCAGGACGTCCTCCCCGCTCTGCCACTCACCCGAACACATGTACGAAGGATACCCGAACACGAGGTGTTCCGCGACCCGTATCCGCAGGTCAGAGGCTCATCCACAGATCCGCGATGAGCATTGACGACTCCCCAGGGGTGACGTGGAGCCGCGGTCTCACCAGCCGGGCGAGCGGCCGCCGAGGCACCTCGCAGAGGCGGGGAGAGGTGCACCACCGTCGCTCGCGTGGAACAGGGCACTCGCTCGGAACAGGGCACGAGCTCTCGACGCGACGGACCTGGTGGGCTGACCCCGTGCTGGTGTGGTGGGCTGCCGGGCATGAGCGTCCCGCCGATGACCGCCTGGCCGACGACGGAGCCGGCGGAGGTGGAGCTGGTCAGCGGGGACGCGCGGCTCGCCGTCGACCTCCGCGGCGGCAACCTGCGCGCGCTGACCGTCGGCGACCGGGACGTCCTCGACGGCTACCCGGCCGGCACCGTGCCCACGGGGCGGCGCGGCGGCGTCCTGCTGCCCTGGCCCAACCGCCTGCGCGACGGGCAGTGGACGTGGGAGGGGCAGCAGCTCCAGCTCGACACCGCCGGCCCCGGCAAGCCGGCCGCGCACGGGCTGGTCAGCTGGCAGCGGTGGGAGGTGCTGGCCCGGCACTCCGACGCGGTGACCGTCGGCACCGTCGTCGAGGCCCGGCCGGGCTACCCGTTCCGGCTCGCCGCCGCCGTCGACACCCACCTGACCGGTGAGCGGCTGGCCGTCACCCTGCGGGTCCGCAACGCCGGCCGGCGCCCCGCCCCCTTCGGCGCCGGCATGCACCCCTACCTGTCGGTCGGCGCCACCGCCGACGGCGGCATCGGCGACGCCGAGCTGACCGTCCCCGCCCGCACCGCCCTCGACCTCGAGGGCGGCCTGCCCACCGGCACCCGCCGGCCCTTCGACGGCGCGGTCGGCCGGATCGGCGACCGGCCCCTCGACGACGCCCTGACCGACCTCGTCCGCGACGACGGCGGCTGGGCCCGCGTCACCCTGCGCGGCCCGGCCGGCGCGCTGACCCTCGCCGTCGACGGCGCGTGGCCGTGGCTGCAGGTCTACAGCGGCGACACGCTGCCCGAGGGTCAGCGCCGCCGCAGCCTCGCCGTCGAGCCGATGACCTGCCCGCCGAACGCGCTGGCCGACGGCGTCGACCTCGTCGTCCTCGACCCGGGGGAGACCTGGGCGGGGACGTGGACCCTCGGCTGGACGGCGGCCTGACGTGCGCGTGCTCGAGCTGTGGCGCTACCCGGTCAAGTCCCTGCAGGGGGAGCGGCTCGATGCCGTCGACGTCGGCCCTCAGGGGCTGACCGGCGACCGGCAGTGGGCGCTGTTCGACCGCTCCACCGGCTTCGGCCTCACCGCCCGCCGGGTGCCCGACCTGCTCTTCGCCGCCGGGCGGCTCCGGGACGACGGCGGCGTCGAGGTGGTGCTGCCCGACGGCACGGTCACCACCGACGACGGCGTCCTGTCCGACTGGCTCGGCCGGCCGGTGACCCTGCGCGCCGCCGAGGTCGAGCGCGGGCCGCGGCACTACGAGGCCCCCGACGACGACGAGGACGTGTGGGACGCCTTCGAGGGCGCGTCCGGCGCGTTCCACGACAGCTCCCGCATCCGGGTCTCGCTGGTCTCCACCGGCACCCTGGGCACCTGGGACCGCCGCCGGTTCCGCTCGAACGTGCTCCTCGACGGCGCCGGCGAGGACGCCCTGGTGGGCGGCACGGTACGGCTGGGCACCGCGGTGCTCGACGTCCTCAAGCCGGTCAGCCGCTGCGTCATGGTCACCCGGCCGCAGCCCGGCGGGATCGGCCGCGACACCACCGTGCTCAAGACCATCCACCGCGAGCGCGGCAGCACCCTCGCCGTCGGCGCGCTGGTGCCGGTGCCCGGCCGGGTGGCGGTCGGCGACGAGCTCGTCCCCGCGTGACCATGGGGGACATGCGCACCGTCGAGCTCCGTCCCGGCGAGGACTCCATCCGCCTCGGCCAGCTGCTCAAGCTCGTCGACGCCGTGCCCACCGGCGCCCAGGTGAAGGACGTGCTGGTCACCGGCTCGGTCCGGGTCAACGGCGAGCCCGAGGACCGCCGTGGCCGGCAGGTCCGCCGCGGCGACGTCGTCTCCATCGAGGGCGGCGAGGACGTGCGCGTCGCGTGAGCGCCGCGGCGCGTTCCACGTGGAACCCCGTCGTCCCGCGCTGGCCGGAGGCGGCCGGTCCCGACGTCGACGCCATCCGGGCCGAGTTCGACGTCCCGGAGGAGTTCCCGCCGGCCGCACTGGCCGAGGCCGCCCGGATCGCCGCCGGGCCGCCGCTGCCCGACCTCGACGCCACCGACCTGCCGCTGGTCACCGTCGACCCGCCGGGCAGCCGCGACCTCGACCAGGCCGTGCACCTGGCCCGCGACGGCGGCGGCTACCGCGTCAGCTACGCCATCGCCGACGTCGGATCGGCCGTCCCGCCCGGCAGCGCGCTCGACGCCGAGGCGCGGCGCCGCGGGCAGACCCTGTACGCGCCGGACCGGCGCACGCCGCTGCACCCGGAGGTGCTGAGCGAGGGCGCGGCCAGCCTGCTGCCCGGCGAGGTCCGCGGCGCGGCGCTGTGGACCGTCCGCCTCGACGCCGACGCCGGCGTCCGGTCGGTCGAGCTCCGCCGCGCGCGCGTCCGCAGCCGTGCGCGGCTGGCCTACCCCGACGTCCAGGCGCAGGCCGTCGCCGGCACCCTGCCCGACGCCGTCGCGCTGCTGCCCGAGCTCGGCCGGCTGCTGCAGGAGCAGGCGGCCGACCGCGGCGCCATCGAGCTCGGCTCGCCCGACCAGGAGGTGGTCCGCACCGACGGCGGCGGCTGGACGCTGGTCACCCGCGCGCCGCTGCCGGTCGAGGGCTGGAACGCGCAGGTCTCGCTGCTCACCGGCCGGGTGGCCGCGCGGCTCATGCTCGACGGTGGCGTCGGCCTGCTGCGCACCCTGCCGCGGGCCCGCACCGAGGACGTCGCCCGGCTGCGCCGCCTGGCGCCCCTGCTCGGCGTCGGCTGGCCCGCGGGCACGGCACCGGGCCAGGTGCTGGCCGGGCTCGACCTGACCGACCCGCGGCACCTGGCCTTCCTCGAGGAGGCCGCCGCCCTGCTGCGCGGCGCCGCCTACACCCCCGTCGACGGCGACCCGCCGGAGGACCCCGGCCACGCCGGCGTGGGCGCCCCGTACGCCCACGTCACCGCGCCGCTGCGGCGGCTGGTCGACCGGTTCGGCACCGAGGTGTGCCTGGCGCTGGCCGCGGGCCGGGAGCCCGACCCCGCGGTGCGCGCCGCGCTGCCGGAGCTGCCGGCGCTCATGGCCGCCTCCGACCGGCGCACCCGCGCGGTGGAGCGGGCGGTCGTCGACGCCACGGAGGCCTGGCTGCTCGCCGGCCGCGAGGGAGAGGAGTTCGAGGCGGTGGTGGTGGACGCCGACGGCGGGCGCGGCACCGTCGTCCTCGACGAGCCGGCCGTGCGGGCGCGCTGCGCCGGCACCGGCCTGGAGCCCGGCTCGCGGGTGCGGGTGCGGCTGGAGGAGGCCGACGTCGCCCGGCGGTCGGTGCGCTTCGCGGCGGTGGACGCGTGACCGGCACCCGCGCGCCGTACCTCGCCGACCGGCTGCAGGGCTTCGGGACGACGGTGTTCGCCGAGATGAGCGCGCTGGCGACGGCGACCGGGTCGATCAACCTCGGCCAGGGCTTCCCCGACACCCCCGGGCCGGCCGAGGTCCTCGACGTCGCCCGCGCGGCCATCGGCACCGCGCACGACCAGTACCCGCCCGGCCCCGGCACTCCGGAGCTGCGCGCCGCGATCGCCGCGCACGTGGAGCGCTTCCGCGGCCTGGCCTACGACCCCGACACCGAGGTGCTGGTCACCGCCGGAGCCACCGAGGCGCTCACCGCGGCGATGCTGGCGCTGGTCGAGCCCGGCGACGAGGTGGTGCTGTTCGAGCCCGTCTACGACAGCTACGCCGCCGCGGTCGCGATGGCCGGCGGCGTGCTGCGCCCGGTGCCGCTCACCCCGCCGCCCGCCGACACCGACGGCGCCGTCTGGACGTTCGACCCCGCCGACCTGCGCGCCGCCGTCACCGACCGCACGCGACTGCTGCTGCTCAACACCCCGCACAACCCGACCGGGAAGGTGTTCGGCCGCGCCGAGCTCGACGCGGTCGCCGAGGTCGTGCTGGGCGCCGGCGTGCTGCTGGTCACCGACGAGGTCTACGAGCACCTGGTCTTCGCCGGCGCGGAGCACCTCTCCCCGGCCACGCTGCCCGGCCTGCGCGAGCGCACGCTGGTGGTGAGCAGCGGGGGCAAGACGTTCAGCACCACCGGCTGGAAGGTCGGCTGGACGTGCGGCCCGGCGCCGCTGGTGGCCGCCGTCCGCACCGCCAAGCAGTTCCTCACCTACGTCAACGCCGGGCCGTTCCAGCCGGCGATCGCCGCCGGCCTCGGTCTCCCCGACGCCTGGTTCACCGGCATCGCCGCCGACCTCGAGCGCCGCCGCGACGTGCTGGTGGCCGGCCTGCGCGACGCGGGGCTGCCCACCATCGCCCCGGAGGCGACCTACTTCGCGACGGTCGACGTCCGCGGGATCGCCCCCGACGGCGACGGGCTGGCGTTCTGCCGCGCGCTGCCCGAGCGGGCCGGGGTGGTCGCCGTCCCCGCCGGGGTGTTCTGGACCGCGGAGCACGCCGACCTGGGCCGGCACCTGGTCCGGTTCGCCTTCTGCAAGCGCGACGAGGTGCTCACCGAGGCCGTCGCCCGGCTGGGCAGGATGTCCCCATGAGGTCCGTCCGGGAGAGGGTCCGCAGATGAGGTTCGGCGTGGTCCAGCACGACATCGTCTGGGAGGACCGGGACGCCAACTACGCCCGGCTCGCGCCGCAGGTGGCCCGCGCGGCCGCCGCCGGCGCGGAGTTCGTCCTGCTCAGCGAGACGTTCTCCACCGGCTTCTCCATGACACCCGGCATCGGCGAGCCCGAGGACGGCCCCTCGGCGCAGTTCCTGCGCGCGCAGGCCGCCGAGCACGGCGTGTGGGTGGCCGGCAGCTGCCCGGAGGTCGCACCCGGCTCCGGCCTGCCGTTCAACTCCCTCGTCCTGGCCGGGCCCGACGGCACGACCCACCGCTACCGGAAGCTGCACCCGTTCACCCACGGCGGCGAGGCCGAGCGGTTCCGCGCCGGCGAGGCGCCGGTCACGGTGAGCATCGGCGGCCTGCGGATCACGCCGTTCGTCTGCTACGACCTGCGCTTCGCGAACGTCTTCTGGGCGGCCGCCGAGGACACCGACGTCTACCTGGTGACGGCGAACTGGCCGGCTCCCCGCCGGCACCACTGGACGACGCTGCTGCGGGCCCGCGCCATCGAGAACCAGGCCTACGTGGTCGCCTGCAACCGCGTGGGCACCGGGGGCGACGGCCTGGAGCACGCCGGCGACAGCCAGGTGGTCAGCCCGATGGGGGAGCTGCTGGCCAGCGCCGCGGGCGGCGAGACGCTCGTGCTCGCCGACGTCGACGCCGCCGAGGTGACCGCGACCCGGAAGCGCTTCGCCTTCCTCGCCGACCGCCGTCCCTGAGGCGGCGGCCGGCGGGACCGGTCAGCGCACCGGCGGCGACGCCTGGGGGTACTACTGAGTCGGGTACTCCTGCGGGGACGCTGCCTGTGGGGAGGTCGGCCGCGGTGAGCCGGACTGGTCGACGACGATCTGCTCGCGCTGCACCTGGTCGGTGATCCGCTCCTGGCCCTGGACGAGCTCGGTGCGCAGCCGCACCCGCTCGACCGGCACGACCTCGACGTTGACCACCGGGCGCTCGGCGTGCAGCACGATCTCCTCGGGCACGCCGCCGGCCACCCCACCTGCCGCCGCGCCCGTCATCGCGCCCGCCGTCCCGCCGGGGACCCCGCCGGCCGCACCGGCCGGGAGCAGCGACTCGCCGGGGCCGGGGTCGGGCGCGTCGAGGGGCACCTCCTCGACGCGGATCTCCTCGCGCCGGATCGGGACGGTCACCTGCACCTCCTCGGTGACCACGTACTTGACCACCCGGACGCGGGTGGCGGCGACCTGCTGGGTACCCACCCGCAGCTGCTCCTCGCTGCGGGTCATCGCGCCGTCGGTCATCCCGTGCTGCATCCCGTGCTGCGGGGTGTGCTCGGCGGCCGGCGGCGGCGCGGCCTGCTCGGTGGCGGTGCGGACGTCGGTCGCCGGCGGCGGCACCGGCCGGGTGCCGGGGTCGGTCACGGCCGTGCCGGCGGGCGCCGTCCCCGGGCCGGCGGGGGTCCCGGCGGCGAGCCGGTCCTGGGGAACGGGCGGGACCGGGCCGCCGGCCGCGGTCGGCGCGTCCGTGCCGGTGCCCGCAGCGGGAGCCGTGCCGAGGCCGTAGTGCCGGCGCAGCTCGGCCTCCTCCTCCGGGCTCAGGTGGTCCCCGCCGATGGCCGGGGCGTGCTTGACGGCGTCCTTGCCAACCGGCACCTGCAGCACGCCGTCGGTGAAGGTGGCCTCGGTCGCCGGGACGATGGAGTGGCGCGTGCCGAACAGGCCGGTGCTGACGGCGACCCAGGTCGGTGCACCCGTGCGGTCGTCGACGAAGAAGCTCTCGACGGTGCCGATCTTCTCGCCGTCCGGCCCGTGTGCCGTGCTCCCGATCGCCGCGGACAGGTCTCGCTCGCTCAACACGGTGCTCGCCTCCTCCGGATCGCCTGCTCTGGCGGTCCACCGGCGAGGGCATGCCCGGTCCGGAGTGCCGCGACACCCTGCTCACGCCTACGGTCGACACGGGAGCAGACCCGGCGGAGGAGGACGACGTGGGCGGCGTGCAACTCGAGGTCGAGCGCAAGTTCGAGGCCAGGCCGGACGCCGTCCTGCCCGACCTGGCCGGGGTCGGCGGCGTCGTCACCGCCGAGGACGCGGGGACGCAGGAGCTCGACGCGACCTACTTCGACACCGCGGACCTGCGGCTGGCCCGCGCGCGGATCACCCTGCGCCGGCGCACCGGCGGCACCGACGCCGGCTGGCACCTCAAGCTGCCCACCGCCGTCGCGGGCTCGCGCCGCGAGGTGCACGCCCCGCTCGGGGTGCGGCGCACGGTCGTGCCCAAGGCGGTCACCGAGCCGGTCACCGCCGTCCTGCGCGGGGTCCGCCCCGAGCCGGTCGCCACCCTGCAGACGACGCGGCTGGTGACCGACCTGCGCGACGGCGAGGGCCGGCTGCTGGCCCAGGTCGCCGCCGACACCGTCACCGGCACCGCGCTGGCGCCGGACCCGGCCTCCCCGGCCGAGGTCACCACGTGGCGCGAGCTGGAGGTGGAGCTCGTCGACGGCGACGAGGCGCTGCTCGACGCCGTCACCGAGGCCCTGGCCGCGGCCGGCATCCGGCCCTCGGACTCGCCGTCCAAGCTCTCCCGGGTCCTCGCCGGCCGGCTCGCCGCGCTGGGCCCGGCCCCGCCCGTCCCCGCCGCAGCCCCGGCGCCCGAGCCCGCCAAGGGCCGGAAGAAGAAGGGGCGCAAGCGGGACGACGGCGGCTCCGGCCCGACCGCGGCCGACGTCGTCCTGGGGGCCCTGCGCGCCCAGGTCCAGGCGCTGCAGGTCGCCGACATCGGCGTGCGGACCGGCGACCCCGAGGGCGTCCACGACCTGCGGGTGGCCTGCCGGCGGCTGCGCAGCATCCTCGCCGCCTTCCGGCCCGTCCTCGACCGCACCGCCACCGACCCCGTCCGCGACGAGCTGCGGTGGATCGGCGCCGCGCTCTCCGGTGCCCGCGACGGCGAGGTGGCCCTCGAGCACCTGCGCGCGGTCGTGGCCACCCAGCCGGTCGAGCTGGTCCGCGGGCCGGTGTCCGCGCGGCTGCGCACCACCGAGGTGGCCGACGTCGAGCGGGGGCGCAAGGCGGCCGTCCGGGCGCTGTCGGACAAGCGTCACCTGGCCCTGCTGGACTCCCTGGACGCGCTGCTGGCCGACCCGCCGCTGGCCGCGGCCGCCGGCGAGCCGGCGCGGGCGGTGCTCACCGACGCGGTCCGGCGCACCGGCAAGCGGCTGGCCGCCCGCATCGACGAGGCACGCACCCGCGGCGCCCAGGAGGAGGTCCACGACCAGGACGCGGACCACGCCCTGCACGAGGCGCGCAAGGCGGCCAAGCGGGTCCGCTACACCGCCGAGGTCGCCACACCGGTGCTCGGCGCGCCCGCCGAGGCGCTGGTCACCTGCATGAAGCAGGTCCAGGACGTGCTCGGCGAGGCGCAGGACACCGTGGTCACCCGCCAGTGGTGCACCCGGCTGGCCACCGCGGCCTCCGGCGCGGGGGAGGACACCTTCACCTACGGCCGGCTGCACGCCCTCGAGGAGGTCCGCGCCGAACGGGCCGACCGCGCGTTCTGGGCGCTGGAGCCGAACCTGCGCACCGCCGTCAAGGCCGCTGCCAAGGCCTGATCGGGGCCTGATCAGGGCCTGACCGGGGCCTGACGGCGCGCCGGGCGGGAACAGGGGGACCGGCCCGCGCGTCTCCCCTGCCGGGCACGTGCCGCCCGCCGTCCGTCCGAAGCGAGGTCCTCCGCTGTCCCTGATCGCCCTGCTCGGGTTCGGCACGGTCGTCCTCGTGGCGATGCTCCTGCTGCACGCCTACCTGTGGTGGCGGCTGGTCCGCGCCACCACCGTGCCCGGGCGGCTGCGCCGGCGGCTGACGCTGCTCACCGCCGTCCTCGCGCTGCTCCCGGCCGGCGCCGTGCTGCTGCGGCGCGCGCTGCCGTTCGAGGCCGAGGTGGTCCTGGCCTGGGCCGGCTACAGCTGGCTGGGCATCGCCTTCTACCTGTTCCTCGCCCTGCTGGCCCTCGAGCCGGTGCGGCTGCTGCTGCGGCTGCGCGACCGCCGGCGCGCGCCCGCCGCCGCCCCGGACCCGGTGCCGGACCGAGTCCCGGCCGGCGCCGCGGCCGCGGCTGCCGAGCCGGGTCGGCCCCGTCCAGAGGCTCGCCGCGAGCCTGCGAGCGCTGAGGAGGAGGACGGGGTCCTTCTGCCGAGCCGGCGGCTGTTCCTCGCCCGCGGCCTCGCCGTCACGGCCGGCGCGGTGGCGCTCGGCACGGCCGGCACCGGCGCCTACCTCGCCAACTCCGCGCCCGTCGTGCGCCGGGTGCCGGTCACCCTGCCGCGGCTGGACCCGGCGCTGGACGGGCTGCGCATCGTCACCTTCTCCGACGGGCACCTGTCGGCGACCTACGGCGGCCGGCGCTTCGAGCGGGTGGTCGAGACCGTCAACGCCCAGCGCCCCGACGTCGTGGCCATCGTCGGCGACCTCGTCGACGGCGAGGTCGACGAGCTGCGCGGGGAGGCCGCGCCGCTGGCCGACCTGGTCAGCGAGCAGGGCGTCTTCTTCGTCACCGGCAACCACGAGTACTTCGTCGACACCGAGGCGTGGCTGCGGCACCTGCCCACCCTGGGCATCGACGTGCTGCGCAACGAGCGGGTGGCGATCCGCCGGGGCGGGGCGAGCCTCGACCTGGCCGGGATCGACGACCGCACGGCGGCGTCCTCGGGTCTGCCCGGCCACGGCGCCGACGTCGACGCCGCGCTCGACGGCCGCGACGACGCCGTCCCCGTCGTCCTGCTCGCCCACCAGCCGGTGCAGGTGGAGCAGGCCCGGGCCGCCGGGGTCGACCTGCAGCTGTCCGGTCACACGCACGGCGGTCAGCTGTGGCCCTTCGACTACGCCATCCGGCTCGACCAGCCCGCCGTCGAGGGGCTGTCGCGCCACGGCGACACCCAGCTCTACGTGACCGCCGGAGCGGGCAACTGGGGTCCGCAGATGCGGGTCGGCGCGCGGCCGGAGGTCACCGTGATCGAGCTGCGCGCCCCGGGAGGGTGAACGGGAGAGACGTCTCATACGACATGACGTCCGCAGACGTCTTCCCCCGCCTACGCTGGCGGGCGTGACGGCAGCGACGGCGGGACCGAAGTACCTCTCGGTCCGGGAGCACCTGCGGCGCCGGGTGGCGGCGCTGCCCGAGGGGGCGCTGCTTCCCCCGGAGCCGGTGCTGTGCGCCGAGTACGGGGTCAGCCGGATCACCCTGCGCCGCGCCGTGGACGGGCTGGTCACCGACGGGCACCTGGTGCGCGAGCAGGGCCGCGGCACCTACGTCACCCGGCCGGCCATCCGGCACGAGTACCGCGAGAGCTTCGTGCACCGCATCGCCGGGTGGAGCTCGGTGATGGCCGAGCAGGGCGCGCAGGTGGGCACCACGGTGCTCCGGCAGCGGGTGGTCCCGGCGCCGCCGCCGGTCGCCGCCGAGCTCGCCCTCGACGTCGCCCAGGACGTCGTCGAGCTCGAGCGGCTGCGCAGCGTCGACGGCGCGCCCAACCACGTGGCGCACAGCTTCCTGCCCGCCGACCGCTACCCCGAGGCCGCCGTCGAGGACTTCAGCGAGGGCTCGCTCTACGAGTTCCTGCGCCGCGAGTACGGCGCCGACCTCGCCCACGCGCGGATCGTCGTCGACGTCGGGACCGCCGCCCCGGACGAGGCCGAGCTGCTGCAGGTCGCCGCCGGCTCCCCGCTGCTCGTCGTCCGCACCACCGTGCGCGACAGCGACGGGCACCCGCTGGTGCACAGCTTCTCCCGGCTGCGCCCCGACGTGAGCCAGGTCGAGTTCGAGGTCTCGGTCACCGGCCGCTGAGCGCGGTCAGGCGGGGCTCGAGGTCGAGGACCATCCGGACGAAGCCGGCGCGCCGGGCGGCGTAGCCGAGCAGCTCGTCGGTGACCGGCTCGAACAGCACGTGCAGCGGCATGCCGGTGCAGGGGTACCGCAGCAGCGCCGCCAGCAGCACCCCGGTCTCCACCTCCTCGGCGGGGACCTCGACCCCCTCGGCGGCCAGGCCCCGCACGTGGGCGGCGACGGCCGGCCCGAGCAGGCCCGGCACCTCCTCGGCCGGCGCGTCCCCACACTCCGCCCGGCCGAACAGCAGCGGCACGAGGTCGAAACCGGCCGGTGCCGGCCCGGCCATCGCCCAGTCGACGAGCACGAACGTGTCCGGCGCGGCCGCGGGGCGCAGCAGGTTCATCGGGGTCGCGTCCCCGTGGCTCGGCAGCACCGGCAGGGGCGCCAGCCGGGCGTGCAGGCCGGTCACGCGGGTGGTCAGCGCGCAGACCTCCGCGCGCAGGGCCGCGACCTCGGGCACCTGCATGACCGGCGCGGCCCAGGTGCCGTCGTCGAGCAGCCAGGGGACCGCCCAGCTGCCGAGCTGCTCGTCGCGGTAGACGGTGAGGAAGTCCCCTCCCGGCATGGCCGGCCACGGGCGTCCCCGGCGGCGGGCGGCCAGCCGGCCGAGCGCCTCCGCGGCGCGCACGGTGTCCTCCGCCGTCCACGGGGCGTCGACGGGGTCGGCGTCCTCGAACCACAGCGTCAGCCGGTCACCGGGCTGCTCGTGCACCGCGACCACGGTCGGGGGCCGCAGGCCCGGCGGCGCGCACTCGGCCAGGCCGGCGGCGAGGACGTCGGCCTCCATCCGCCACGGGATGGTCGCGTCGAGGTGCGCCCGCGCGTCGTCGGGCATCTGCGGCGGCAGGCCGTACCGGGCCGACTGCAGCTCCTTGGCCACCAGGCGCAGCTCGACCGGCCGCCCCGCCCCGTCGCGGCCCTCGACCCGCACCCGCGCGAGGCCGCGGGTCGTGGGGGCGCTGATGTCGTGCGGGAGGGGCCGGCAGGTGACCGCGTCCACCTCGAGCCCGGGGTCGGCGGTCCAGCGGCGCAGGCCGGGCAGCAGGTCGGCGATGACGGCCCCGCCGGGCAGCTCGCCTCCCGTCGTCGCGCTCCGGGGGGAGGTCGTCATCGCGGGCTCCGTGGGAGAATGGTCAAGCCGCTTGTCTGACGAGGGTGATGGTGAAGCAGCTTGTCCGATCCCGTCAACGGGTTTCCGCCCCTCGTCACCGCCCTGCTGGAGGCGGCGATGAGCCGGGTCCGCGACGAGCTCTACGCGCTCAGCGAGGAGCGCTTCCCCGGGCTGCGGATGCGTCACTACCGGCTGCTGGCCCTGCTGCCGCCCGAGGGCGAGCGGCTGAGCCGGATGACCGTCGACAGCGGGCTGACCAAGCAGGCGCTGGCCCAGGCCCTGGCGCCCCTGGAGGCCGGCGGCTACGTCGAGGTCGTGCCCGACCCCGGTGACCGGCGGGCGCGGCTGGTCCGGCTGACCGACCGCGGCCGGGCGGTGGACGACGCCGCCCGCGACCGGCTCGCGGCGGTGGAGCGGGACTGGGCGGGGCGGGTCGGGGCCGAGCGCTACGCCGTCGCCCGCGGCGTGCTGGCCGACCTCGCGTCCCGGCCAGGCGTCCGCGGCCGCCCGGTTACCGTCGAGGGGTGACCACGGCGAGCGGGACCCGGGAGGTGGCGGCCCCGCGCAGCAGGGTGTGGCGGGCGCTGGCCGTGCTGGAGCCCTACTGCGCGGTGTGCGACGTCTCCTACGTGGTGGACGGCGACCGTGCCGGGGAGGGCGCGCGGTTCGTCTGCGTGCCGGGCCGGCTCGCCGACGGCGCGACCCCCCGCTCGGGCGCCCCGCGCGGGGAGATCGTCGAGTGGGAGCCCGAGCGCCTGGTCACCACCCGGCTGGAGCTCACCCCCGAGACCTGGACGACGCGCATCGAGCTCGCCGACGCCGGCCCCGGCGCCACCCGGGTCACCATCACGCTCACCCACGAGCCGCGCCGCGTGCGGCTGGCCGACCGGTTCACCCGCTCGGCGCTCCAGCGCATGGTGCGCGACACCGTCGACGGCGAGCTGGACAAGCTGCCGGCACACGTCGAGCAGGTCCCCGCCGGCTGACCTCCCCCGTGAGGGTGGACACGCGTCGGCCGAGCGCACGGGGGTAGAGGGAGCGACAGGAGCGCCCGGCGACCGGCCGGGCGCCGCGTCCCACGGAGGTCCCACCGTGATCGGTTTCCTCGTCGCCGGGCTCGTCATCGGCGCCCTCGCCCGCCTCATCGTCCCGGGCAAGCAGCACCTCGGCATCCTCGCCACGCTCGCCCTGGGCCTGGTCGGCTCGCTCATCGGCGGGCTGATCGCGCAGTTCTTCGGCACCGGGAGCATCTGGGAGCTCAACGTCCTCGGCTTCGTGTGCGCCGTCATCGCGGCGGTGCTGCTGATCGGCGTCGCCGAGAGCATCGCCGGGCGCAACCGCCGCGCCGTCCGCTGACCGGCCGCCGGGGGAGCGGCCGGGCTACAGGTCCACCGACTCCCCCGGCGTCAGCCGGGCGTAGGGGGTGGGGGTCCCCGGCCCCCGCTCCCCGAGCAGCCCGCCCACCAGGCCCAGCCCGGTGTCGTTGAGCAGGCCGTCGTGCACCGCGTAGGCCTGGTCGGCGCCGACCGCCCGCACGTAGTCGATCACCTCGGCCGTCTTCGACCAGGGTGCGTGCACCGGCAGCAGCAGCGTGGCCACCGGCGCCCCCGGCACGGTGAAGGCGTCGCCGGGGTGGAACACCCGCCCCTCCACCAGGAAGCCGACGTTGCGCACCCGGGGCAGCTCGGGGTGCACCACCGCGTGCCACTCCCCGTGCACCGTCACGTCGAAGCCCGCGACCGTGAGCGCGTCGCCGTCGCCGACGGTGTGCACCCGGCCGCCCAGCCCCTCGAGCTGCCCGGCGACCGACGGGTTGGTCCACACCTCCAGCGCCGGGTCGGCGTCCAGGGCCGCGCGCAGCCGGTCGCCGGCGAAGTGGTCGGGGTGCTCGTGGGTCACCAGCACCGCCGTCGCCCCCTCCAGCGCCGCGGGCTCGGTCCACGCCCCGGGGTCGACGACCAGCCGCCGGTCGCCGTCGCTGACCACCACGCAGGCGTGACCGTGCTTCGTGAGCTCCATGGGGGGCATCCTGCCGCCGGCCCGCCCGGCCTGCCGCCTCACCCGGAGGGAGGAGCCGGGAGCGGCCCGGCTGGCGCCGCGGCGCCGTGCTGCCGACCTCCCCGGCATGGCCCCCACCGCCTTCGCCGCCACCGCCTTCGCCGCCGCCCGCAGCCGGGCGCACGGCCCCACGAACGCCCTGTGGCACGCCGTCGAGCTGCACCGGCCCGCGGGGGAGGTCGACGGCGCCTGCGAGCTGACGTTGTGCGGCACGCTCGCGCGGGTCGCCGTCGACGAGCCGTGGCCGTCCTCGTCGCGCGACGTCTGCCGCGCCTGCGCCACCCTCGCCGGCGTCCGCTGAGCCTCAGGCCCCCTGGGCCAGCTCGGCGCGCAGCCGCGCCAGCAGGTCCGAGCGGGTGCCGGCGCCCAGCCGCTGGCGCATCCGCGAGACGTGGTGCTCCACCGTCTTGGCGGAGATGTAGAGCTGCCCGCCGATCTCCCGGTAGGTCTGCCCGGCCACGACCAGCCGCGCCACCTCGCGCTCCCGCTCGCTGAGCTGACCCCGTTGCGCGGGGACCCCGGCGGCGCCGCCGTCGGCGTCGTCCGCCACCGGGCCGGCCGGCGGTGCCGCCGGCTCGCAGCCGGCGCCGTCGGCGACCGAGCGGGCGCAGGCCAGCAGCGCCGCGCGGGCCCGCAGGTCGGTGGCCCGGGCCGCGGCCTGACCGGCCAGCCGGGAGCCGTCCCAGCCCAGCCCCACCGCGGTGAGCTCCTCGGCGGTGGCCACGACGGCGGCCGGGTCGATCTCGTCGCTGAGCACCTGCAGCCAGGTCCGTCCGGCGCGGGCCAGCGTGGCCGCGTAGGGGCTGGTCCGGGCGGCGGCGACCAGCGCCGCCGCGTGCGGCCGCAGCCCGTCGCGGTCGTCGGTGATGATCGCGGCCTGCGCGCCGCTCCAGTGCAGCGGCACCGCCCACAGCTGCGGGTCGCCGAGGCGGGCCAGCAGGTCCTGCGCCTGCGCGAGTTGCGAGCGCAGCCGCTCGCCGTCGCGCAGCCTGGCCGCGGCCACCACCAGCTCGCCCAGCGGCAGCAGGGTGAACAGGTCGACCGGGTGCCGGACGACGGCCTCCCGGGCCCGCACCCACGCCGCGACGAGGGCCGCGGCGTCCCCGCTGCGCCGGGCCAGGCCCACCTCCATCGCCTGCAGGAAGACGTCGTCGCGCGGCTCGAGCGGGCCGCAGGCGACCGCGCGGGCCTGCGCCATCAGCTCCCGGGCGCGCGTCATCCGCCCGGCCAGCATCGCGATCCACGCCTGCAGCAGCAGGTGGCGCGGCCGGCTCGAGGGCCCGCCGAGATCGGCGGCGACGGCGCGCTGCAGCACCGACTCGGCCACCGGCAGCTCGCCGCTGTGCAGCCCGACCAGCGCGGCCAGGGCGGCGGGGGTGTCGGGCAGCAGCGCGGTGCGGCCGACCGGCTCGAGCAGCGCCGCCGAGCGGGTGAGCGTCGACAGCGCCGCGGTGATGCCGTCGGCGGCCTCCGCCCCGGTGCGCAGCGACTGCACCACGCCCTGGGCCATGAGCTCCTCGCCCACCGACAGCACGCTCGCCATCCCCAGGCCGGCGCGCGGGCCCGCCAGCACGGTGGCCGCCTCGCCGGCGGCGCCGGTGGCCAGCAGGGCTAGGGCCGCCGACCCGGCGCGCTCCCGCCCGGCCAGGAGGTAGAGCTCGGCGGCGCGGGCCAGCAGCCCCCGCTGCGCCAGCACGGTCGCCGTCACCGCGGCGGCGCGGGGCCGGTCGGCGGCGGCCGGGTCGGCGAGCGCGACGTCGGCCCACTGCAGGGCGCCGTCGAGGTCCCCGGTGAGCGCAGCGGCCTGGGCGCGGCGGGTGGCGAGTGCCGGTGCCGGGGCTCCGGCGGCGACCGCCTCGGACCACAGCTCGCCGGCCAGGGCCGGGTCGGTGGCCAGGACGGCGTCGCCCTGCCGCTCGAGCAGCGCGGCCGCCTGCGGGTCGCGGACGCGGTCGGCGGCCAGCCGGCGGGCCAGCGCCACCGGCTCCTCGCCGCGGTCGACGAGCAGGCCCAGCACGCGGCGCCGGGTGCGGCGGGTGACGTCGGGCGGCACCGACCCGAGCAGGACCGACGCCACCAGCGGGACGACGGCGCCGCCGGCCTGCAGCAGCCCGGTGGCCCGGGCGGCGGCGAGCAGCCCGGCCACCTCGTCGGCCGGGACGCCGAGCACCCCGCCGAGCACGTCGTCGTCGAGCGGGGCACCGGCCGCGACGGCGTGCAGCAGCCCGCGGGTGTCGTCGTCGACGGCGTCGAGCTCGGCCCGGACCCGCGCGGCCACCTCCTCGGGCACCGGTCGTCCCGCGGCGGGCCGGGTCGCGTCGGAGCCCCGCCCGCGGGCGGCCAGCGCGGCCAGCAGCGCGTGCGCGAGCCCGGGCAGCCCGCCGGTCTGGACGGTGACGGCGTCGACGAGCTCGGGGGCCGCGGCGGCGCCGAGCCGCTCGCGGGCCCACTCGGCAACCTGCACGCGGTCGGCGGGACCGAGCAGCACCGACCGCCGGTCGGCGCCCACCTCGGCCAGGAGCGCCCCGAGGGGCGCCGGGCGCGGCCACGGGCGGAAGGCGAGGACCACGTGGCCGCGCGGGTGCCGCAGCAGCGGGACGAGCCGCTCGGCGAGCTCCGGGGTGAGCCGGTGGGCGTCGTCGACGACGACGGCGAACTCCCCCGGGGGGAGGGTCAGGTCGTCGCGCCCGTCGAGGACGGGGACGCCGGCGCGCGTCCAGACGGCGGCCAGCTCGGCGAGCAGGCGGGTCTTGCCGGTGCCGCCGGCGCCGCGGACGAGCAGGGGGCCGGCGCCGGTGGCGAGGTCGCGCACCCGGCCGTGCCCCGGACCGGCGGTCGCGGTGCCAGGGGCGCACGGTGCGGCGGTCACGGGGCCTCCGCCGGGGTGACGGTGTCCCCGTCCGTGGCACCGGACGTGCCGCCGGACGTGGCACCGGACGTGGCACCGGACGTGCCGCCGGACGTCGCGTCCCCGGCGGTGGTCTCCACGGCCGGGTCGGGTCCGGCCGTCGCCGGGGGGGCGGGCGTGGGCTCGGGTGTCGGCTCGGTGGTCGGCTGGGGGTCGGGCGTCGGCTGCGGGTCCGGTGTGGGGTCGGGGGTGGGAGTCGGCGCGGGCTCGGGTGGGGCGGACCCGGTGGGCGGCGGCTCGGCCGCGGCGGTCGGCGTCGTGCCGCTGCCGGTGGCCGGGGGTGCAGAGCTGCCGGTGGTGGGCCCGCCGGTGGTGGGCCCGGCGGTCGTGGGGCTGCCGGTCGTGGGGCTGCCGGCCGCCGGGGTGCCCGCCGCCGTGCCGGTGGGCGTCCCGGCGGGCGCGGGGGAGCCCGCCGCCGGGGTCCCGGCCGCCGTCCCCGGCGCCGGGGCGCCGGCGGGCGGGGTGGCCCCCGGGGTGCCTGCCGGGGGCGTCCCCGGTGCGGAGGCGTCGGACCCGGTGTCGGAGCCGGTGTCGGACCCCGCGGCCGTGCCGCGGTCGGGATCGGCGGCCGTCCGGCCGACCGGGCCGGACCCGTCACCGGCCGCCGGCGCGCCGTTCCCGGAGGCGCCGGCGGTCCCCTCGGGGGCCGCCGGCGCCGGGGAGCCGGTGTCGGCCGCCGCCTCCCGGGCCGAGGCGACACCCGCGCCGGGCGCGACCGCGGTGTCCGTGCCGCCCAGGACCGCGGCCAGCGCCGCCGGCCCGACCGCGAGCAGCAGGAACAGGGCCGCCACGACGCCGTACCGGTGCAGCCGGTGGGCCGCGGCGGAGCGCCCGGCGCTCCCGGCCGGGTGCAGGGGAGGACCGACCGGCGGCCGGCCCGAGCGGGGGCCCGGGGGACGCCTCCGGCGCGGAGGCGTGCCGGCGGGCGTGGGATCCGCGGCCGCCGCGGTCTCCGTCGCCGCCTCGCCCGCCGTCCGCAGGGCCTCCGCGGCCAGCGCCGCGGCGCCCAGGGCGGCCGTCCCCGCCGGGTCGGGGCCGACCACCAGGGGCCGGTCCAGCTCGCCGGAGAGCACCTCGGCCACCAGCGGCACCCGCGAACCGCCGCCGGTCAGCACGACGGCGTCGAGGTCGGCGACCGCCCGGCCCGCGGCGCCGGCGGCGGCCGCCACCGCGGCGGCCGACTCCTGCACCCGGTCCAGCAGCAGCTCGTCGAGCTCCTCGCGGGTGAGCCGGACCGGTCCGTCCCCGGCGTCGACGCAGGCGGTGGTGCAGGAGGACAGCTCCTCCTTCGCCGCGACGCAGGCGGCGCGGAGCTGCGCGGGTGCCGCGACGGGGGCCGCGACGGGGGCCGGGAGGCTGCGGCGGACGAGGGCGAGGACCGCGTCGTCGACGTCGCGGCCGCCCCACGGCTCGGGCGGGGGAGGGGGCGCCAGGTGGTCGAGGCCCGCGGGGCCGTCGGGGGCGGGGCCGACCACCGCAAGGTCCAGCGTGCTCGCGCCCAGGTCGTGGACGGCCACGGTCGGCCGGGCCGGCAGCCGGCCGGCGGCCACGTGGTGCGCGACGGCGGCCACCGCGCCGGAGAGCAGGCTGAAGCGCGGGACGCCGGCCCGCTCCAGCGCGCGGGCGAGCTCGGCGCGGCGGTGCCCGCCCCAGGACGGCGGCACGGTGACGACGGTCCACCCGTCGGGGCGCCCCTCGCTGTCGGCCGCGGCGTCCCGGACCCGCTGCACCTGCGCGGCCAGCAGGTCGGCCGCCGCGACCGGGCGGTCCCCGGCGTACACCGGCGTCGAGGTGCCGGTGCGGGCGACCAGGCCGCGGAGCGCGCCGTCCCCGGCGGGGGGCAGCGGCAGCGGCTCGGGTCCCGTCGCGTCGTCCCTGCAGACCGCGGCGGCGACCCCGTGGTCGCCGACGTCGATCCCCAGTCCGTACTCGCGGTTGCGCACAAGACCCCCAGGCATCTCCCCCGACCGGCCCGTCGCTGGACCGGAGAGTCGTCCGGACCGTATGTCCCACGCGTCACGCCTGTCTCGGTCCCGGTGGGCAGCGGAGCCGGTTCCGCGCCGAGAAGGGGGCGACACCCCGCTACCCCCTAACGGGGAGTCAGCGGCACCCCCCAAACGGGTGGTCGAGACAGGGGGCGGTCCCCCGATGCCGTGACCCTCCGCTGCGGTTGGACTGCGGCCAGGCAGCTCGCCGGCCGCCCGATGACGGGCGGCCCACACGACGGAGGACGCCATGACATCGCTCGCCGGCTCGCTGATCGACTTCATCCTCGGGTTGCTGCGCGACCCCGAGGCCGCCGCGGCCTACGCCGAGGACCCCGAGGGCACGCTGGCCGCCGCCGGCCTCGACGCCACCCCGGCCGAGGTCGACGACCTCGTGCCCATGGTGGCCAGCTACGCGCCGGTCAGCTGGGCCGGCGGCGGGCAGGGCGGCCACGGCGGGCAGGGCGGCTCCGGTGGCGGGTACGACGGCGGGTACGACGGCGGGCACGGTGGTGGCCACGGTGGCCACGACCGCGACGACGACGGCGGTCACGGCGGGTACGGCGGCTGGCACGGCGGGCGCGACGAGGACTCCTCCGGTGGCGGGCACGGCGGTGGCCACGGCGGCTGGCACGGCGGCAAGGACGCCTGCGACGACGACGAGGGCGTCAGCCCGACCCCCGCCCCGCCGGCCGGCGAGCACGACTGCGACGACGACGACGACCACTCCGGTGGCGGGTACGGCGGTGGCCACGGCGGCGGTGGCGGCGGTGGCGGGCACGCGCCGGCGCCCGCGGAGCCGGTGGTGATCACCCACCTGCAGACGATCAACTACAGCTACACCGACATCGACGTCGAGATCGACGCCTCGCACAGCATCTGGGTCAGCGGCGACGCGCAGGCCATCTTCGGCGACGACAACGTGGTCGTGGGCGGCGACGGCGTGGCCGCCGGCGACGACGTCAAGGGCGTGGTCATCGACAACAGCGAGGACAACTCGGTCGACGTCGAGGTCGTCAACTCCGGCAACGTGCAGCAGGGCGACGGCAACGTCGTCGGCAGCGGCAACACGACCGACAACTCCACGACGGTCACCGACTCCTACAACCAGGACAACGACGGCGTCGACGACTCGTTCAACGGCTCGTTCAACGGCAACCAGGACAACTCCGGCCAGGACAACTCGACCACCGACAACTCGGTGACCGACTCGTTCAACGGCAACGACCTCTCCGACGACGACGGGGTCGACGTCGACGTCCAGGACTCGTTCAACGGCAACGACCTGTCCGACAACTCCGTGGACAACTCGACCACCGACAACTCCGTGGACAACTCGGTCGACAACTCCGTGAACGACTCCCTCAACGGCAACGACCTGTCCCAGGACAACGACGGGCTCGACGTCGACGTCCAGGACTCGCTCAACGGCAACGACCTGTCCCAGGACAACGACGGCGTGGACGACTCGCTCAACGGGTCGCTCAACGGCAACGACCTGTCCCAGGACAACGACGGTCTGGACGTCGACGACTCGCTCAACGGCAACGACCTGTCCGACGACGACGGGGTCGACGTCGACGACTCCTTCGACGACAACGACCTGTCCGACGACGACCTGGTCGACGTGGACGACTCGCTCAACCACAACGACCTGTCCACCGACGTGACGGCCGTGCACTGACCCACCCGCACCGACCCACCCGGCCGGCCCCGGCCCCGGTGTCCCCCGCGGACGCCGGGGCCGGGCGCCGTCCGGCCCCGGCGACCCGGGGTGGTAGGACGGGGGAGGACCAGGAGGTGGGCGTGGTCACACCCGAACAGCTCGTCGACCGGGCGCTCGTGCTGGCGGAGGCCTGCGAGCGCCCGGAGCTGCACCGCCGGCTGACGCTGGCCGCGGAGCGCGCCCGCACCCCCGGCGTGCGGGTGCTGGTGGTCGGCGAGCCCAAGCAGGGCAAGAGCTCCCTGGTCAACGCCCTCGTCGGCGTGCCGGTGTGCCCGGTCGCCGACGACGTCGCCACCGTCGTCCCCACCGTGGTCCGGGCCGGCGCCGAGCCCCGCGCGACCCTCGTGCGGGCCGACGGCGCCGAGCGCGAGGCGGTGCCGGTGGAGACGGTCGCGGCGGCGGTCACCGGTGAGGCCGCCCGCGGGCTGGTGCGTGCCGAGGTGGAGCTCCCGCGCCGGCTGCTCGAGGGCGGCCTGGAGCTCGTGGACACCGCCGGCGTCGGGGGCGTCGGGATCGCGCACTCCCTGGCCACGCTCGACCTGCTGCCCACCGCCGACGCCGTCGTCTTCGTCTCCGACGCCAGCCAGGAGTTCACCGCGCCGGAGATGGCGCTGCTCGACCAGGCGGCCGCGCTGTGCCCCACCGTCGTCTGCGTGCTCACCAAGACCGACGTCTGCACCGACTGGCGGACCATCGAGGAGATCGACCGCCGCCACCTGGCCGACCGCGGTCTCGACGCGCCGCTGTTCGCGGTGTCCTCGGCGCTGGCCCTGCTGGCGGTGCAGCACCGCGACCGCGGGCTGCACACCGAGTCGGGGATCGCCGCGCTGGTCGACCACCTGCGCCGCGAGGTGGTCGACCGGGCCGAGACGCTGGCCCGCCGGTCGCTGGTGCACGACCTCACCGCCGTCACCGGGCAGCTCGCCCTGGCGGTGCGCAGCGAGCTCGCCGCCCTCGAGGACCCCGCCGGCCGCGAGGAGCTGCTGCGCGGGCTGGAGGCGGCCAAGGCGGCCGCCGACGACCAGCGGCGCCGCTCCTCGCGCTGGCAGCAGGTGCTCGCCGACGGCGTCACCGACCTCATGGCCGACATCGACCACGACCTGCGCGACCGCTCGCGCGTGGTGGTCCGGGAGGCCGAGGAGGTCATCGCCGCCCGCGACCCCGGGGCGGCCTGGCCGGAGATCTCCGCCTGGCTCGACGAGCGCGTCGCCGCGGCCGTGGCCGACAGCTTCGTGTGGGCCGAGCAGCGGTCGCAGTGGCTGGCCGAGCAGGTGGTCGAGCAGTTCGAGCGCGACGGCGGGGGCGTGGTCCCGGCGCTGTCGGTGGGGGACCCCGACGACGCCCTGGACGACCTCGTCGACGTCCCCGCGGTCGACGACGGTGCCATGACCCTGCGGGAGCGGACGCTGGTCGGGCTGCGCGGCTCCTACACCGGCGTGCTCATGACCGGCCTGGTCACCAGCCTCGCCGGCCTGGCGATCATCAACCCGATCTCGCTGGCCGCCGGTGTGCTCATGGGCCGCAAGGCCTACACCGACGACCAGAAGCAGCGGCTGCAGAAGCGGCGCGGCGAGGCCCGCACGGTGGTGCGGCGGCACCTCGACGAGGTGGTCTTCCAGGTCGGCAAGCACCTCAAGGACCGGCTGCGCACGGTGCAGCGCACCCTGCGCGACCTGATCACCGACACCGCCGACGAGGTGTCCCGGTCCCTGGCCGACGCCGTGGCGGCCGCGCAGCGCGCGGCGCAGGCCGCCGCCGCCGACCGCGACGCCCGCGCCCGCGTGCTGCGGCAGCGGCGCGAGCAGCTCGACCGGCTGGCCGCCGACGTCGCCCGGCTCGGCGGCGCGCCGGTGCCCGTCCCGTGAGGCACGGTCGCCCGGACGACCCCCCGGTGACCGACGCGCTGCGCGCCCTCCTCGACGACGCCGTCGAGGCCCACCGCGACCTCCCCGAGGTCGCCGCGCGGCTGGCCGAGGCCCGGCGGCGGCTGGACGAGCCGCTGCGCCTGGCGCTGGTCGGCCGGGTCAAGTCGGGCAAGTCGACCCTGCTCAACGCGCTGGTGGGCGCCCGCGTCGCGCCCACCGACGCCGGCGAGTGCACCCGGGTGGTGACCCTCTACCGCCACGGCGCCACCCCGCGGGTCGTGCTGCACGGCACCGACGGGGGGTCCCGGCACCTGCCGGTGCGCCGGGCCGGGGGCGGGCTGCAGCTGGACCTCGGCGGCACCCCGCCGGAGGAGGTCGCCTCGCTCGAGGTCGACTGGCCCTCCGCCGACCTGCTCCCCGCCACCGTCGTCGACACCCCCGGCACCGCCTCGCTGTCGGCGGACACCAGCGCGCGCACCTCCGCCTTCCTCGCCGCCGACGAGGGCCTGTCGGGCGCCGACGCCGTCGTCTTCCTCACCCGGCAGCCCCAGCCGGCCGACCTCGCCGTCCTCTCGGCCTTCCAGGAGGCCACCGGCGGGCGGGCCGCCACGATCACCGTGCTGTCCCGGGCCGACGAGGTCGGGGCCGGGCGGCTCGACGCCCTGGAGGCGGCCGCGTCGGTGGCCCGGCGGCTGTCCGGCGACCCGGCGCTGCAGGCGGTCGGCTCCGCGGTGGTGCCGGTGACCGGGCTGCTCGCGCTGGCCGGCCGCACGCTGCGGCAGGGCGACTTCACCGCGCTGCGGGCGCTGGCCGGCGTCGACCCCGCCCAGGTCGCCGGGATGCTGCTCACCGCCGACCGGTTCGTCCGCGCCGACGTGCCCGGAGCGCCGTCCCGGGAGGTCCGTGAGGGCCTGCTCGACCGGCTGGGCCTCTACGGGACCCGGCTGTCGGTCACGCTGGTGCGGGCCGGGGTCCCCGACGCCGCCGCGCTCGCCGAGGAGCTGCTGCGCCGCAGCGGGCTGGTCGAGCTGCAGCGGCTGGTCCGGGTCCAGGTCACCGAGCGCGGGGCGCTGGTGCGCGCCGGGGCCGCGCTGCGGCTGCTCGGCACCGTGCTGGCCGCGCACCCGGGACCGCGCTCTGCCGTGCTCGGCGCGGAGCTCGAGCGCATCCGGCTGGCCCTCCCCGAGCTCGACGAGCTGGAGCTGCTGACCCGCTCCCGGGGGCCGGGCTCGCCGCTGCCCGCCGGGGCGGAGGCGGAGGGGCGGCGGCTGCTCGGCGGCGAGGGCACCGGCCCCGCCGCCCGGCTCGGCCTGCCGGCGGACACACCCCCGGCGGCGCTGCGGACGGCGGCGGTGGCCGCGCTGGGGCGCTGGCGCGCGGCCGCGGCCGACCCGCTGGCCGACCGCGCGACGGCCGACGCCGCCGACGTCGTCGTCCGCTCCTGCGAGGCCCTGCTCGCCGCGCTGGACGGCTGGTCAGCGGGCGCGGTACCAGGCCCGGGCCGGGCGCAGGAACAGCGGGACGACGGCGACGACGAACAGGCCGGCCGCCGTGAGGAGGGCAACCCGGTCGAGGTCGGCGTCCCCGGCCGCCACGCTCTGCGCGACGTCGAGGGCGAGCAGCAGCGGTAGCAGGGTCAGCAGCAGCGCCCACCGCGCCCACGACCGGCGCCGCAGCACCAGCGCCACCCAGACCAGCGACACCAGGACGAGCAGGCCCACCCCGCCGACCACGCCGGCGACCAGCGTGCGCACCCCGTCGGCGACCAGCTCGGCGGAGGCCGTGGGGTCCTCGGCGGTGGCGGTGGCCGTCAGCCGCGCGTCGAGCGCCGCCCGGTCGAGCAGCATCGCCCCGAGCCCGACGGCCGCCGCCAGGCTGCCGGCCCACCACAGCACGGCCGCCAGCCGCACGCCGACCGGGCGCCGCGCCTCCGGCGGGGCCAGCGGCAGGGCCACGGAGCTCGCCGTGGCCGGCCGGGGCGGCGGCCGCCGCCCCGCGCGCCCGTCCGGCAGCGGCCGCGCGGGCAGCGGCTGCTCCCCGGCGTCCCGCGGTGTGCCGGCCCGCGGCACCGGCCCGTGCTCCGTCACCGGCCGGTGAAGCGCGGCGGCCGCTTGGCGAGGAACGCCTCGACCGCCTCGGCGTGGTCGGCGGTGCGCCCCAGCTCGGTCTGCAGCCGCGCCTCGAGGGCCAGCGTGTCCGCCAGCGGGTCGGTGGCCGCGGTGGCCAGCACCGTCTTCAGCGCGCGGTAGGCCGCCGTCGGGCCGCCGGCCAGCCGCTGCGCCAGCGCCCGCGCCTCGTCCGCGACCTGCTCGGGCACGACCACGCGGTGCACCAGCCCCCACCGCAGCGCGTCCTCCGCGGGGAACGGGTCGGGCAGGAGCAGCAGCTCGGTGGCCCGGCCGACGCCGACGCTGTGCACCAGGCGGGAGGCCAGCCCCGAGTCGCTGGACAGCCCGATGCCGGTGAACGCGGTGGTGAACTTGGCGCCGGCCGCGGCCACCCGCAGGTCGCCGGCCATGGCGATGCCCAGGCCCGCCCCGGCACACGCCCCGTTGATCCCGACGACGACGGGCACCCGCAGCGCGGCCAGTTCCAGCAGCAGCGGGTTGTACTCCTCCTCCACCACCGACAGCGACGTCGCGGCGTCCCCGCGCAGCGACTCGACGTGCTCGGCGAGGTCCTGGCCGACGCAGAACGCCCGGCCGGTGCCGGTGAGCAGCACCGCGCGCACCGACGCGTCGGCGGCGACGTCCCGGACCACCGCGAGCAGCTCCCGGCGCCCCACGCGGGTCAGTCCCGGTCGCCGGAGGGTGATCGTCGCGACGCCGCCGGCGTCCTCGCGGGTCACCGTGGTCGGGGTCACCGTCGTCTCGGACATGCCGCCACCCTGCCACGCGCCCGGACCGCCGCCGAGCGCCGCCGTGCCGGGGGACCCGGGCCGGCCGCAGCCGGTCAGTAAGGTGTGCCTTGCCTCAGTCACCCCTCCGGCGCCGGTCCGGCCCGGACCCCTCCCCAGCCGTCGGAGACCTCCCCGCATGTCCGCGCGCGACCGCCGCCTCCCCCTGCTCACCGCCGGCCTGCTGGCCGCGCTAACCACCGCCGCCTGCTCGGCCGCCGACGGCAGTTCCAGCGAGCGCACCGTGACCGGCGGGGCGGCGCAGCCGGCGGAGGACGCGGCGCTCGCGCAGGCCGGCGCCGACTACCAGCGGTACGTGCAGGACCAGACCGGCGTGCTGCTGGAGCAGACCACCGCCTTCGTGGCCGCGGTGCAGGCCGGCGACGTCGAGGGCGCCCAGGCCCTTTACCCGGTGGCCCGCACCCCCTGGGAGCGGATCGAGCCGGTGGCCGAGAGCTTCGGCGACCTCGACCCGGTCATCGACGGCCGCGAGGGCGACCAGGCCGAGGGCGAGGACTTCACCGGGTTCCACCGCATCGAGCAGGCGCTGTGGGTCGGCGGCACCACCGAGGGCATGGCGCCCTACGCCGACCGGCTGCTGTCCGACGTGCGGCAGGTCGTCGACCGGGCGAACGCGACGACGCTGGAGCCGCTGCAGCTGGCCAACGGCGCCAAGGCCCTCCTCGACGAGATCGCCACCGGCAAGATCACCGGGGAGGAGGAGCGGTACTCGCACACCGACCTGTGGGACCTCGCCGCCAACCTCGAGGGCTCCGAGGCCGCCGTCCAGGCGCTGCGCCCCCACCTCGAGGAGGCCGACCCCGACCTGGTGGCGGAGATCGACGAGCGGTTCGCCGCCACCCGGGCCGAGCTGGAGCAGTACCGCACCGACGGCGGCTGGACCCCGCACGACCAGCTGACCGAGGAGCAGCTGCGCGGCCTGTCCGACGCCGTCACCGCGCTGTCGGAGTCGGTCGGCAGGGTCGCGGCGGTCGTCGCCGGACGATGACCGGGCCGACCTCCGACCGGGCGGGCCTGTCCCGCCGCCGCCTGCTCGGCGCCCTCGGCGCCGGCACCGCCGGTGTCCTCGCCGCGGGCACGGCCGGCGGGGTCATCGGCCGGGCCACCGCCGACGACGCCCCCGCGGCGGTCACCGCCGACGACGCGGTGCCCTTCCACGGCGAGCACCAGGCCGGCATCGTCACGCCCGCCCAGGACCGGCTGCACTTCGTCGCCCTCGACGTCACCACCGACAGCCGCGAGGACCTCGTCGCGCTGCTGCGGGACTGGACCGCCGCCGCCCGCCGGATGACCGCCGGGCAGGACGCCGGCGAGGTCGGCGCGGTCGACGGCGACCGGTACGCGCCCCCGGACGACACCGGCGAGGCGGTCGGCCTGCCGGCGTCCGGGCTGACCCTGACCGTCGGCTTCGGGCCCACTCTCTTCACCACCGCCGACGGCGTCGACCGCTTCGGCCTGGCCGCCCGCCGCCCGGCGCCGCTGGTCGAGCTGCCGTCCTTCCCCGGCGACCAGCTCGACCCGGCGACCAGCGGCGGCGACCTGTGCGTCCAGGCCTGCGCCAACGACCCGCAGGTCGCCGTCCACGCGGTGCGCAACCTGGTCCGCCTCGGCGCCGGGGCGGTGAGCGCGCGCTGGTCGCAGCTGGGCTTCGGCCGGACGTCGTCGACCAGCACCGGGCAGGCCACCCCGCGCAACCTGTTCGGCTTCAAGGACGGCACCGACAACCTCAAGGCCGAGAACCCCGGCGCGCTCGACCGGTTCGTGTGGGTCGGGGACGGCGACGTCGACTGGCTGCGCGGGGGGTCCTACCTGGTCACGCGGCGGATCCGGATGCTCGTCGAGCCGTGGGACAGCGCCACGCTCGACGAGCAGGAGCGCACCATCGGCCGCACCAAGGGCACCGGCGCGCCGCTGGGGCAGCGGGCGGAGTTCGACCCGGTCGACCTCGCGGCGCAGGTCGACGGCCGGCCCGCGATCCCGGAGACCAGCCACGTCTTCCTCGCCCACCCGGCCAACGCCGGGACGGCGATCCTGCGGCGCGGCTACAGCTTCGTCGACGGCTCCGACGGCCTCGGCCGGCTCGACGCCGGGTTGTTCTTCATCGCCTTCCAGCGCGACCCGGAGACCGGGTTCGTGCAGGTGCAGCGCAACCTGCGGCACGACGCGATGAACGAGTACGTCCGGCACACCTCCTCGGCGGTCTTCGCCTGCCCGCCGGGCGTGCGCGACGCCGGCGACTGGTGGGGGCGGGCACTCCTCAGCGGCTGAGGGAGGACCCCGCTGCACCCCACCCCTCGCGCGCTCGGTGCGGGCCCTGCACCGGGGCCGGTTCCAGCCGGTCACCGGGGTGTCGTCGGCGCGTCGGCATGTCGATGCGCAGCCGTGACGCAGGAGACTCCCCGGACGGGTGGTGCTCCTGGGAACATGTGTGGTCCCGGAGGGTGCGGGCACTCCGGTGGAGGGTGCGACGTCCCCGGGTGGACGGCGTCGGCAGCAGGGCCGGCAGGGATGGGAGAGCTCCCGTGGTGGAACCGGGTCGCCGGATGGTCGGTGACCGCTACGAGCTCGTCGCGCTCATCGCCGCCGGTGGCATGGGTCAGGTGTGGCGGGCCACCGACCTGCTGCTGCACCGCCCGGTCGCGGTCAAGGTGCTGCGCAGCGAGTACACCGGCGACCCGACGTTCCTGGCCCGCTTCCGCGCCGAGGCGCAGCACGCGGCGGCGCTGAGCCACCCCAACATCGCCGCGGTCTACGACTACGGCGAGACCGAGGCCGGCGACACCGGCGAGCAGCTGGCCTACCTGGTCATGGAGCTGGTCGAGGGGCAGCCGCTGTCGTCGCTGCTGCGCCAGGAGGGCCGGCTCGACACCGCCACCACGCTGTCGGTCCTCGGGCAGACCGCCGCCGCCCTCGCCGAGGCCCACCGGGCGGGGCTGGTCCACCGCGACGTGAAGCCCGGCAACATCCTGGTCCGGCCCGACGGCAGCGTGAAGATCACCGACTTCGGCATCGCCTGGTCGGCCGGCAGCGTGCCGCTGACCCGCACCGGCCAGGTCATCGGCACGCCGCAGTACCTCTCGCCCGAGCAGGCCGAGGGGCACCTGGCCACCCCCGCCAGCGACGTCTACGCCCTCGGCCTGGTCGGCTACGAGTGCCTCGCCGGGCACCCGGCCTTCGACGGCGACAACGCGGTCACCATCG
This sequence comes from Geodermatophilus sp. SYSU D00814, assembly GCF_054050055.1. NCBI lineage: Bacteria > Bacillati > Actinomycetota > Actinomycetes > Geodermatophilales > Geodermatophilaceae > Geodermatophilus > Geodermatophilus sp. SYSU D00814. The sequence continues at coordinate 33,950 of NZ_JBJGYP010000025.1, read as the reverse complement.
CGCTCAAGCAGCTGCGGTCCCACCCCGAGCCGCTGCCCGACGACCTGCCCGGCGGGGTCCGCACGCTCATCGGCCGCGCCCTGTCGAAGGACCCGGCGGCGCGGATGCCCGACGGCGCGGCGTTCGCCGCCGCGGTCGAGGACGCCCGCGCCGGCCGGCTGCCGGACCCGGCACCCCCCGTGCCGACGGTCCCCGGGCCGTCAGCCGTCGACGCGGGGCCGGCCACCGAGGTCGCGCACCCGCCGCCCGGCGCCCCGGCCGCCCGGCCGCGCCGCAGCCCGCCGTCGCGGCCCCGCCGCCGGGCCGCCGCCGTCCTGGTGCCGCTGCTGGCCCTCCTGCTCGGCGCGGGGCTGGCCGCGGCGGTGTTCTCCGCGCTGACCGACCGCACCCCGCCGACCGTCGCCGCCGCGCAGACGCAGGAGGAGGACGAGCAGGGCGTGCTGGTCCGGGAGGACGACTTCGTCGGCCGGCCGGTCGAGGACGTCGCCACCCAGCTGTCCGCGCTCGGGCTCACCGTCGAGCGCCGCGAGCAGGTCACCGACCGCACCGTCCCGGGCGTCGTCACCGCGGTCTCCCCCAGCGGCGTCGTCCTGGGGCCCGGCGACGACGTCGTCGTGACCTACGCCGTGGCGCCGCCGAGCGACTCCGGGTGGTGGGACGGCGACACCGACCGGGGCGACTGGTCGCCGGTGTCCGGCGCCGCCGTCCCCGGCCAGGTGGAGCAGCCCGTCGCGCAGCCGACCGGCACCACCGACGGGACCCCCGCCCCCTCGCCGGAGGCGACCGGGTCGCCGACCCCGCCCACCGCTCCGGCGACGGCGACGACGACACCGGGCGGCCCGGCCGGGGGGACGACGTCGCCGACCACCGCGGCCGGGTCGCTGACCCCGGGGGCGCCCACCACCCGGACGCCGACGACGGCCCCGACCACGACCACGACCCGGACGCCGCCGAGCGACCCGGCCACGACGTCGTCGCCCGGCGGCTCGAGTTCCGAGCCCGGCGGGTCCTCCACGGCGAGCGGCACCTCGCCGGCTGGGGCAGGATCCCCGCAGGCCTGATCGAGGGAGCGGCGGTGAGCGGGAGCGGGGTGCGGGTGATCGGGGGCCGCTACGCGCTCGAGGGCCTCATCGCCACCGGCGGGATGGGGCAGGTCTGGCGGGGGCGGGACACGCTGCTCGACCGCCCGGTCGCGGTCAAGCTGCTGCGCGCGGAGTACAGCGGCGACGACACCGTGCGCACCCGCTTCCGCACCGAGGCCCAGCTCGCCGGCCGCCTCACGCACCGCAACATCGCCGCGCTGTTCGACTACGGCGAGCAGGTCGACGGGGACGGCGTGGTCTGCGCCCACCTGGTCATGGAGCTGGTCGACGGCGAGCCGCTGTCGGCCCTGCTCGCCCGCGAGGGGCCGCTGCCGCCGGACCGCGTGCTGGACCTGGTCGGCCAGACGGCCGCGGGCCTGGCCGCCGCCCACGCCGCCGGGGTGGTGCACCGCGACGTCAAGCCGGGCAACCTCCTCGTCGGCCGCGACGGCGTCGTCCGGATCACCGACTTCGGCATCGCGTGGTCGGCCGGCAGCATGCCGCTGACCCGCACCGGCCAGGTGGTCGGCACCGCGCACTACCTCTCGCCCGAGCAGGCCGCCGGCGGCAAGGCCGGCCCGGCCAGCGACGTCTACGCGCTCGGCATGGTGGCGTGGGAGTGCCTGACCGGGCGGCGCGCCTTCGACGGCGAGAACCCCGTCCAGATCGCCCTGATGCAGATCCGCGAGGAGCCCGCGCCGCTGCCGGACGGCGTCCCCGCGCCGGTGCGCGAGCTGGTGGCGCGGATGCTGGTCAAGGACCCCGCCGGCCGTCCCGCCGACGGTGCGGCGCTGCTCGCCGTCGTCGACGCGGTCCGCTCGGGCAGCCCGCTGCCGCCGGCGCCGCCACCGGTGACCGCGCCGCTGCTGCTCCCCGCCCCGCCTCCGGCCGGGCGGCCGCCGCGCCGGCGGTACGTCGCCCGGGCGCTGGCGGCGGCCGGCACGCTCGCTGCCGGCGCCGTCCTGGGGGTGGGGGTGCTGCAGCTGGCCGGCACCGGGTCGGGAACGCCCCCGGCCGCCGTCGCCGACGCCGCCCCCGCGGGCGTCGACGTCCGCCGCGCCGAGGTGGTGGGGCGCGGCGCCGACGAGGTCGAGGACCAGCTGGTGGCCGCCGGCCTGCGGGTGACCCGGGTGACCGAGCAGAGCGCCGGCGCGACGGCGGGGACGGTGCTCGCGGTGACGCCGGTCGGGCGGCTGGCCCTCGGCGACCTGGTCACGCTGACCGTCGCGGTCGCACCGCCCCCCGCGGCGCCGTCCTCCTCGGCCCGGACCGGGGAGCCGGCACCGGCGGAGGACGAGGTGCCCTGGTCCCGGAACTGGCCGACGCGGGACGGCGGCGGGTACCCGGCCGGCGACGCGGGCTCCGGCGTCGTCTCGCCCGCGCCGGCCACCTCGGCGCCGGCCGCCCCCGAGGCCGCCGTCCCCGAGGTCGTCGTCCCGGCGCCGGTCGCTCCGGCCGTCCCCGCTCCCGACGAGGTCGACGAGGAGGACGACCCCGACGCCGGTGCGGACGCCGGCCCGGGCAACGGTGCCGGTCAGGGCAACGGCAACGCCGGGGGCAACGGCAACGGCAACGGGAACGGGAACGGCAACGGCGGGGGCAACGGCCGCGGACGCGACGGCTGACCCCGCCGTCGGTCGTGGTCGGCGGACCGGGCTGCGGCTGCTCAGCCCCGGCGGCGGGCCGGCGCCAGCCACACGGCCACCGCCAGCGCTCCCAGGGCCGCGGTGAGCAGGAAGCCGCGGTCGGAGTCGACCCGCGGCAGGGCGATGAGCACCCAGAACACCGCGAGGCCGGCGAGCCCGCCGACCGCGAGCCGCTCGGCCACGGCCGGGCGCAGCCGCCCGCCGGACAGCAGGCTCGCGGCCAGGCCGACGACGCCGCTCAGGGCGGCGAGCGTGGCGAACGCCGACCACAGCGGCAGGTCCGACCACAGGACCTGGCCGCCCAGGCGCAGCGCCAGCCCGAGCTCGAGCAGCACCAGGCCCACGACGCCGAGCCCCGTGGTGATCAGCACCGCCCGGTCGCGGGGGGTGCGGGGAGCGCGGGCCGTGCGCCGGGGAGGTGCCTCGGCGGCCGGCGCCGCGGGGGCCTCGGCCGGCGCGGCGGGCGGCGGGGGAGGGGGCGGGGTGCCGAAGAAGGAGTCCAGCGGGCCGGTGGGCTGCGGAGGTGCGGTGGCTCCGGTCCCGGCCGGCGGCACCACGGCGGTCGCCGCCTCCGCGTGGACGGGCTGCGGAGCGGTGTGCGGGTAGGCCGGCGGCGGCAGCGGGGCCGGGGCCGCGTGCGGCGGGTGCTCGGGCGCGGTGCCGACGGCGGTGGCGCCGTGCGCGGCGGGGTCGGCGGGAGCCGAACCCGCCGGCGGGACGGCGATCTCCTGCGTGCGCGGGCCGGCCGGTGGCGGCGAGGCGGTCACGGTCGTTCCTCCAAGCGGTCGGCGGTGGACCGGGTCGGGCCCTCCCCGGCACGCTATCCGGGGCGGGCGGCGGGACCCCGGAGGCGGGTCGGCGGGTCCGGTGTCGGGCCCCTGGTCCCCGCCCCCTGGTCCCCGCCGCCGCTGTGTTCTCGCGACCCGGGTGAGCACCTGCGGTCGCCGACACGGGCCGACGCGCCGTGACGGGCAGCGACGACTGCCCACTCGCCGGCGGGCCGCCGTGCGGGGACCGGCTGCGAGCGGCGGGGGCGAGGGGGTCCTCCTAGGGTCGGGCGGGTGGGCACGCGCGCGGGCATCGTCGTCACCGGCACCGAGGTCCTGACCGGCCGGGTCTCCGACCGCAACGGCCCGTGGCTGGCCGAGGAGCTGCGGCAGGCCGGCGTCGACGTCGGGGCCGTGCTGGTGGTCGGGGACCGGCCGGACGACATGCGCGGCGCGCTGACCTACTTCGCCTCCGCCGGCGTCGACCTGGTGGTCACCACCGGCGGGCTCGGCCCCACCGCCGACGACCTGACCGCCGCCGTCGTCGGCGAGTTCCAGGGGCGCCCCGTCGCCGTCGACGCCGAGCTCGAGCAGCGGGTCGGGGCGATCGTCGAGCGGCTCATGGCCCGCCGCGGCTGGCGGGCCGACCCCGAGGCGACCGCGGCCGGCGTCCGCAAGCAGGCGATGGTCCCCGCCGGCGCGGCGGTGCTGGAACCGGTCGGCACCGCGCCCGGGTTCGTCGTCCCACCGGCCGACGGGCGCGGCGGGCCCGTCGTCGTCGTGCTGCCCGGTCCGCCGTCGGAGCTGCAGGGCATGTGGCCGGCCGCCCTGGCCGTCGGGCCGGTGCGGACGGCGCTGGCCGGGGCCGGTGAGGTGCGGCAGGAGACCGTGCGGCTGTGGGGGACCCTGGAGGCCCAGCTCGCGGCCACGCTGCGCGAGCACGAGGCCGAGCTGGCCGGCCTGGAGATCACCACGTGCCTGCGCGAGGGCGAGCTGGAGATCGTGACCCGGTTCGCGCCCGGGGCGCAGCCGGCCTACGACCGGCTGGGCGCGGTGCTGGCCGAGGAGTACGCGGCGACGCTGTTCTCGACCGGCCCCACGCTCGACGACCTCGTCGCCGACGCGCTGCGCGACCAGGGACTCACCATCGCCACCGCCGAGTCGTGCACCGGCGGCCTGCTGGTCGCGCGGCTGATCGAGCGGGCGGGGTCCTCGGCCTGGGTGCTCGGCGGCATCACCTCCTACGCCAACTCGGCGAAGGAGCACCTGGTGGGCGTGCCGGGGGAGATGCTGGCCGAGTTCGGCGCCGTGAGCCCACAGGTGGCGCAGGCGCTGGCGGAGGGGGCGCGGGCGCGGTTCGGTGCCGACGTCGGCGTCGGCATCACCGGCATCGCCGGCCCGGGCGGTGGGACGCTGGAGAAGCCCGTGGGCACCGTGCACCTGTGCGTCGTCGGGCCGTCGGGGACCGAGGCGCGGTCGGTGCGGCTGCCGGGCTCGCGGACGGCGGTGCGCGAGCGGTCGGTCGTGCTCGCGCTGCACCTGCTGCGGCACCTGCTGCTGGGTGGCCCGCCGGCGTGAGGCTCGTGCCGGGTGCGTGCGGCGGGCCGGTCGCGGGCAGCACCTCCTCGTGACCACCGTGACGCTGCACGCCACCGGGCCACTGCCGCCGGCCGAGGTGTGGGAGCGCTACGCCGAGCCCGCGCGGTGGCCGACCTGGGCGCCGCAGATCACCGGCGTCCAGGTGCCGGTCGCCCGGCTGGCGGCCGGCGTGACCGGGCGGGTGCGCGGGCCGGTCGGGGTGACGCTGCCGTTCGTCGTCGAGTCGGTGGACGAGGCCGCGCGGCGGTGGTCGTGGACGGTGACGGCCGGTCCGGTGCGCCTGCACCTGCTGCACTGGGTCTCGCAGGGGCCCGACGGCGGCAGCACCACGGGCTTGCGCGTCTCCGGTCCACTGCCCGTCGTGGTCGGCTACGTGCCTCTCGCGCAGCTGGCGATCAGCCGGCTGGTGCGTCCGCTCGACTGACGCTGTCCGGCTCCTCGTGGGCCGTGTCAAGACGCCGCCCGGATCTGTGGACGAGCCTCTGACCTGCGGATACGGGTGGCGGGACGGTCTCCGTTCCGGTATCCTTCGTACATGTGTTCGGGTGAGTGGCAGGTGGGTGACGACGTGCTGGACGACGTCGCCGCGCTGGTGGCCGAGCGCAACCGGATCGACGCCGCCCTGGCCCGGCGGGTGCGGGCGGCGGAGCTGGCCCAGGCCCCGGAGCGCGACGGGCTGAAGTCCATGGCCTCGTGGCTGCGAGGGCACTGCCGACTCACCGACGCCGCGGCCGCCCGGCTGGTGACCGCCGGGCGGGCACTGGAGCACCTGCCCGTGCTCGCCGAGGCGCACGAGGCCGGCTGGGTGAGCGCCGAGCAGGTCGCCGAGGCCGCCCGGGTGGTCACCCCGCGCCGGCGGGCGGCGGCGGCCGCGCAGGGGGTGGACCTCGATGTGATCGACGCGGCGCTGACCCAGGTCGCGAGCGACGGCGAGCACGCCGACCTCGTGCTGGTCGTGAAGCGCTATTGCGACGCGCTCGACCCCGACGGCCCGGAGCCCGACCCCACCGAGGGCCGGTCGCTCACGCTGTCGAAGCACGCCGACGGCAGCCTGTCGTTCCGCGGGCACCTGGACGCCGTGGGTGGGGAGAAGCTGCAGGCGGCGCTGGAGGCGCACGTGCAGGCCGACCGCCCCGCCGGGGACGAGCGCACGCGGTCGCAGCGGCAGGGGGATGCGCTGGTGCAGCTGGCCGACAACTCGCTCGCGTCGGGGGACCTCCCCGTCCTGCGGACGGTGAAGCCGCACGTGGCCGTGCGGGTGGATCTCGACGACTTGGCCGACCCGGCGACCGGCGCGGGCGCGGCCACGATGGGGTTCGGTGCGGTGATCTCCGCCGCCCGGGCTCGCTGGCTGGCGTGTGACGGCGCAATCAGCCGGGTGGTGTTCGGCCCCGACGGGGTCCCGCTGGACCTCGGCAGGAGTCAGCGGCTGGTCAGCCGGCAGCTGCGCCGGGCGGTGGAGCTGCGCGACGGCGGCTGCGTGTTCACCGGCTGTGATGCGCCGAGCCACTGGGCCGACGTGCACCACCTGGTGCACTGGATCGACGGCGGCGAGACCAGCCTGGACAACAGCGCGCTGCTGTGCGAGCGGCACCACACCCAGGTCCACCACGGCTTCCGCGTCGCACGCCAACCCGACGGCCGATGGCGCACCTACAGACCCGACGGGTCGCAGATCAGCACCCCGGCACCCCTCGCCCCGACACCAGCCGTGCCCACCGCCGCCTGACACCACCTCGACCCGCACGGGACCCTGCCCTCCCGCCGTTCCACGTGGAACGGCGGGCCGGCGTGCGTGGCCGGCCGCAGGCGCACGGCGGGTGAGGACCGGGCGGCGGGGCAGGCCGTACGGTGCCGGCCGTGAGCGCCACGCACGAGGTCACCAACCAGGTCCCGCCACTGGCCGGGTACGACCCGATCGCCGGGGACGCGGTGCTGGCCGAGGCCTGCGTCCGGCACGCGGACCAGGCCACCCTCGCCTCGCTGGCCGACCTCGGGCGGGTGGCCGGGGGCGAGCAGGCGCGCGAGTGGGGCCGGCTGGCCGACGAGAACCGGCCCGTCCTGCGCACCCACGACCGCTACGGCCACCGGGTCGACGAGGTCGAGTTCCACCCCGCCTGGCACGAGCTGATGCGCACGGCGTTCGCGCACGGCCTCGCCGGCACCCCCTGGGCCGCGGCCGGCGCCGGCGACCGGCACGCCCACGTCCGCCGCGCCGTCGGCTACCTCGCCTGGACGCAGGTCGAGGCCGGTCACGGCTGCCCCGTGACGATGACCTATGCCGCCGTCCCCGCGCTGCGCGCCGCACCCGCGCTGGCGGACCGCTACGAGCCCGGCCTGACCGGCACCGGCTACGCCCCCGGGCTCACCGACCCCGCCGCCAAGCCCGGCCTCGTCGCCGGCATGGGCATGACCGAGAAGCAGGGCGGCTCCGACGTCCGCACCAACACCACCCGCGCGGTGCCGGCCGCCGACGGGACGTACGCGCTCACCGGTCACAAGTGGTTCACCAGCGCCCCGATGAGCGACCTCTTCCTCGTCCTCGCCCAGCTGCCCGAGGGCCTGTCCTGCTTCCTCGTCCCGCGGGTGCTCCCCGACGGCAGCCGCAACGTCTTCCGCCTGCAGCGGCTCAAGGACAAGCTGGGCGACCGCGCCAACGCCTCCAGCGAGGTCGAGTTCGACGGCACCACCGCCTGGCCGGTCGGCGACCCCGGCCGCGGTGTCCCGACGATCATCGAGATGGTCAACGCCACCCGCCTCGACTGCGTCGTCGGCTCGGCGGCCACCGTCCGCGCCGCCCTCACCCAGGCACTGCACCACGCCCGCCACCGCCGGGCCTTCGGTGCCCTGCTCGCCGACCAGCCGCTCATGCAGAACGTGCTCGCCGACCTCGCCGTCGAGAGCGAGGCCGCGACGGCGCTTGCGATCCGGCTGGCCGCCGCGGTCGACGGCGGCGAGACGGCGTTCCTCCGGCTGGCCGGCGCCGCGGCCAAGTTCCTCGTCTGCAAGCGGACCCCGGCCGTCGTCGGGGAGGCGATGGAGGTCCTCGGCGGCAACGGCTACGTCGAGGAGTCCGGCCTGCCACGGCTGTACCGGCAGGCACCGCTCAACAGCATCTGGGAGGGCTCGGGCAACGTCATCGCCCTCGACGTCCTGCGGGCGCTGGGCCGGTCGGGGGAGTCCCTCGCCGCGGTCACCGCCGAGCTCGAGCTCGCCCGCGGCGCCGACCCGCGCTTCGACGACGCCGTGAAGCGGCTCGCCGCCGAGCTCGGCGACCCCGACGCCCTGCCGCTGCGCGCCCGCCGCGTCGCGGGGCTGCTCGCCCTCTGCCTGCAGGCCTCGCTGCTGCTGCGGTACAGCCCGCCGGAGGTCGCCGACGCCTTCTGCGCCACCCGCCTGGGCGGCGACTGGGGCACGGTGCTGGGCACCCTCCCGGCCGGCGTGCCGGTGTCCCGCCTGGTCGAGCGGTCCGTCGTCGCCCCGGTGTGACGGAACGGGAGAGACGGCTGGGGCCGTCCTGTGCCCGACCCCGCGTCACTCCACTACTCTCGGACAGGCGTCGCGCACGGACCGACTTCCCATCCCGTCCCGGTCCGTTCCCGGAGGCGGCCCGCTGGGCGGGACCCGGAGTGCGGCAGGGGGAGAGAGAGCGCGTGCAGCAATCCGACCGTGCAGTCACCATCGCACCCCCGGACCTGCTCGCCAGTGTCCCCGACGCCGTCTGCCGCCTGGACGCCGAGTGGCGCTTCACCTGGGTGAACGCCGCCCTCGCCGAGCTGCTGCAGCGACCGCCGGGACGCCTGCTGGGCCGCCCGGTGCGCGACTGCGTCCCCGACGTCCTCGGCTCGGAGCTGCAGGCGCACGTGCACGCCGCCGTCGGCGAGGGCCGGCCGCGGGCCTTCGAGTACCTCTACGAGCCGCACGACCGGTGGTTCGAGGTGCGCGTCTCCCCGGACGCCCACGGTGGGGCCGTGGTCTTCCTCCGCGACGTCGACACCCGGTATCGCCAGCAGGCCGCACAGGCGCGCCGGCTGGAGCAGATGGCCGGCGTCCTCGACGCGCTGCCCTCCCCGACGGTCCTGCTCGACCGCGACGGCCGGATCCTCATGGTCAACCGGGTCTGGGCGGGCAACGCCCCCCGGGTGCGCGCGCACGGCTGGGAGCCGGCCGACGTCGGCGACGACTACGTGAGCCGGATCCGGCAGGGCCTCTCCCGGGCCGACGCCGATCGCATCGACGACGGGCTCCGGCTGCTGCGCACCGGGCCGGCCGACGTCGTCCCGCGCACGTTCGCCCACGACTACTCCCACGACCTCGGCGAGGACACCACCTGGTGGCGGCTGCAGGCCGCGCGCGTGGACGAGACCGGGCAGGTCGTCGTCACCCACACCGACGTCACCGAGCGTGCCCGCGGCGAGCGGCGGCTGGCCTGGCAGGCCTCCCACGACGACCTCACCGGCCTGCCCAACCGCGCCCGCGTCCTCGAGCTCATCGAGGAGGCGCTGGCCGACGAGTCCTCCCGCACCGCGCTGCTGTTCCTCGACCTCGACGGCTTCAAGACGGTCAACGACTCGCTCGGCCACGAGGTGGGCGACGAGCTGCTGCGCCAGGTGGGCGGCCGGCTGGTCGGCCAGGTCCGTCCCGACGACGCCGTCGCCCGGCTGGGCGGTGACCAGTTCGTCGTCCTGGCCCGGTCCTGCGACACCCCCGAGGCGGCCGCGCTCGCCTTCCGCCTGCAGCGCTCCTTCACCCGGCCGTTCAGCGCCGCCGGGCTGAGCGTGCCGGTGTCGGCGAGCATCGGCGTGGCCGTCGCCCAGCCCGGCCAGCGGCGCGCCCACCACCTGCTCAGCGACGCCGACGCCGCCGGCTACGCCGCCAAGGCGGCCGGCCGCGACCGGGTGCGGCTGTTCTCCCCCGACCTGCGCGACGCCGCCCGCTGGCGGATGGACGTCGCCACGCGGCTGCGCGACGGCGCCATGGACCAGTTCGTCGTCCACTACCAGCCCGTCGTGCGGCTCGACACCGGTGAGGTCGAGGGCGTCGAGGCGCTGCTGCGCTGGCAGCACCCCGAGCGCGGGCTGCTCGCCCCCGACGCCTTCCTCTCCGTCGCCGAGGAGACCGGGCAGCTCATCCCCATCACCCGCTGGCTGCTGCGCGAGACGACCCGCCAGGCCGCTGACTGGGCGCGGCAGGGCCTGGCCCTGCGCATGGCGGTCAACATCAGCGCGCGGCACTTCTCCGCCGAGACCCTCGTCCGCGACGTCCGCACCGCGCTCAAGGACTCCGGCCTGGACCCCGAGCAGCTGATGCTCGAGCTCACCGAGACCTCCGTCGCCGAGGACCCGACCCGCGCCGAGGACCAGCTCGCCGTGCTGCGCGGTTTCGGCGTCCGGGTCGCCATCGACGACTTCGGCACCGGCTGGTCCTCGCTGGCCCAGCTCATGGCCCTGCCCATCGGGACGCTGAAGATCGACCGCTCGCTCATCGCCGCCGCCGAGCGCCTGGCCTCCGGTGGCACCGGCGCGGTGCTCGGCGCCATCGTCGAGCTGGCGCACACCCTGGGCATCCGCTCGGTCGCCGAGGGCGTGGAGACCGCGGAGCACCTACGGATGGTCCGCGAGGCCGGCTGCGACTCCGCCCAGGGCTACCTGCTGGCCCGCCCGATGGCGGCCGCCGACGTCGAGCGCTGGGCGTACCGGGTGCGCGACGGCGGCGGCGACTCCTGCGCGATGGCCCTCGCCGGCCGGCTGGGCTGACCGGCCCGGTGCGCCGTCGCGCCGTCCGCCGGGCGACTGCACCGGCCGGGCCGCCCGTCCGCGTGCCGGAGGCGGCCGGGCAGACTGCCCCCGTGACCGAGACCAGCGTGGCCGAGGACCCCGTCGCGGCGGTGTCCGCCCTGCCCGACGACGAGCAGGGCCGCGGACGCCCGGCGCTGGACCTGCTCATCTGGGACGCGCCGAACATCGACATGACCCTGTCCACGGTCATCGGCGCCCGGCCCACCGCCGCCTCCCGGCCGCGCTTCGACGCGATCGCCGCGTGGTTCGTCGACGGCGCCGGCGACCCGGCCGCCCCGGACGCGCCCGAGGTCGAGGCCTGCGTCTTCGCCAACATCCCGCCCGTCGTCGGGTCGCTGCAGCGCTGGGTCGAGGCGCTGCGCGGGTTCGGCTACGCGGTGTTCGCCCGGCCCAAGGCCCAGCCCGACGACGACATCGACCAGGCGATGCTCGACCACATCGACGTCCGCCGGCACAGCCACCGGCTGCGCCGCCTGGTCGTCTTCTCCGGCGACGGGCGCAACTTCGCCGAGCCGCTGGAGGAGCTCGCGCGCGCCGGCACCCAGGTCGTCGTCGTCGCCTTCAGCGAGGTCGCCGGGTACGCCATCGGCTCGGACCTGCTGGAGTTCATCGACATCGAGGACGTGCCCGGCGCCTTCTCCGCGCCGCTGGACCGCGTCCGCCTCGACGCCCTCCCGCCCGACGGCGCGTGGCTGCGGCCCACCCGGAGCCTGCGCGACTTCGTGTCCTCCTGGACCGCCCGCCGCAGCGGCTGACACGCCCGGCGCCGGACGGCGGTGTCCGCGGTGGCCCGCCGGGGAACGACAGCCCCATGGCGGTCTGCGAGGTCTGCGGCAACGACTACGACATGAGCTTCGAGGTGGTGGCGCAGGGCGTCCGGCACACCTTCGACAGCTTCGAGTGCGCCATCCACCGCATGGCCCCGATCTGCGAGCACTGCGGGGTGAAGGTGATCGGCCACGGCGTCGTCGTCGAGGGGCAGTTCTACTGCTGCGCCCACTGCGCCCGCGCCGAACACCGCGACGCGGCGGTGGCCGACTCCGCCTGAGCGGCGGTCAGTCGCGCGGGATCTCCGGGCTGCGCGGCTCGGGGACCCGGTCGCCGATGCCCTCGAGCGGGGCCAGGCCCGAGGGCAGCCGCGCCCAGACGTGCTTGCGGCCGGGGCGGCGCTCCCAGCCGTAGTCGACCGACAGCTGCGCCACCAGGTGCAGCCCCATCCCGCCGAGGGAGGGGTCACGGTCGACGGCCGGCACCGGCGGGCGGTCGGGCGCCTCGTCGCTGAGGTCGAGCAGCCAGCCGGAGGGGCTGGCGACGACGAGGGCGCGCACGTCGCCGCCGCCGTGGCGCAGCGCGTTGGAGGCCAGCTCCTCGAAGACCAGCAGCAGGCCGTCGCGGGCGTCCTCGGTCGACGACGAGCTCACCGACGGGTGCGCGATGCGGGCCCGCAGGTCGGCGCGGACGCGGGAGACCACGTGCATGGCCTCCAGCTGCCAGTGCCAGACGTCACCCGCCACCGAGGGCACCGGCACCAGCGGCCACGCCTCCTGGGCCATCGTCACCCCTCGTGTCCCGTCTCCCGGCGCCTCACCGGCGTCCATCCTGACCGAAACCGCCGACGGCTGCAGCGGCGGCCCCCGGCGGGGGGACCCCGGCCAGGGCTGCGGCGAGACCCCGGCCCCGGGCCGCGGACTCCCCGGCGGGCCCCCGCGCCGGGCAGGATGGCGCCCGTGGAGGACCTCTGGCGGGCACTGAGCAGGCTGCAGCTGGTCAACCGGGAGCTGTCCGACGTCCTCGGTGAGGTGACCCGGCTGGCGGCCGAGCAGGTGCCCGGCGTGGACGCGGCGTCGATCACCCTCGTCCGCGGCGACACCCCGCTCACCGCGGCGCACCACGGCGACATGGCGCTGGCGGCCGACGAGATGCAGTACGAGCGCGGGCACGGCCCCTGCCTCGACGCCGGCCGCGGCGGCGTGCAGCTGCGCATCGACGACATGCGCACCGAGACGCGCTGGCCGGACTACACCGCCCGGGTGGTCGACGTCGGCGTCCTCAGCTCGCTGTCCACGCCGCTGCCCTACCAGGGCACCTCGATCGGCGCCCTGAACCTCTACGCGACCCGGGTCGACGCCTTCGTCTCCGCCGACGCCGCCGAGGCGGCCCGCGAGGTGGCCGAGGCCGTGGCGGTCGCCGTCGCCAACGCCGACGCGCACGCCACGCTCGGCGACCACGCCCGCAACATGGAGCTGGCGATGCAGTCGCGAGCGGTCATCGAGCAGGCCAAGGGCGTCCTCATGGCCCAGCGGGGGGTCGACGCCGAGGGCGCCTTCGACATGCTGCGCGCGGCCTCGCAGCGCTACAACCGCAAGCTGCGCGACATCGCCGCGGGCATCGTCGCCTCCACCCAGGGCACGCCGCCCGCCTGACCGCCGGGCTCAGCGCGTCCGTGCGGCGAGGCCGGCCAGCCGGCCGACGAGGAACTCCACGGCGGCGGCGCTGTCGACGGTCTCGGCGACGTCGACGGCGGTGGGGGAGTCCGACACCGCGCGGCGGTCGACCAGCGTCTGCCCGCGGCCGGCGCCCCGGGTGGTGTCCACGACGACGTCGCGGCGGACGGTGCCCAGCGTCCCCGGCACGATGGCCTCGGTGAGCGCCAGCGCGTCGTGGACGACGACGCCGGTGGTGCCGTACGAGCTGCGCGCGTGGTCGACGTACTGCTGCAGGATCGCCGCCGCCGTCGCCCCCACCGGCCCGGCCGCGGCGAAGCGGGCGATGCCGTCTTCGTCGAGCACCGTGGGCACCGTGACGTCGAGCCCGACGAGCACGGTGGGCACCGCCGAGCCGAGGACCCGCGCCGCGGCCTCCGGGTCGGCCCACACGTTGAACTCGGCGGCCGCGGTGACGTTGCCGCCGCGCGCGGCCGAGCCGCCCATGAGGACCAGCCGGTCGATCCGCGCCGCGGCCTGCGGGTAGGTGGCCAGCAGCAGCGCGATGTTCGTCCACGGCCCGATGGCGGCCACGGTCACCGGCTCCTCGCTGGCCAGCAGCAGCTCGGCGAGCGCGACGACGGCCGGCCGCGGGTCGACGGCGGCCGGCGACGGCGCCAGCTGCGCCCCGCCGAGGCCGGTCTGCCCGTGCACGTGCCCGGCCCGCTCCGGCTGGGGGTACACCAGCGACTCGGCGGCGCCGGCGGCGACCGGGACGTCGGAGCGGCCGGCCAGGTGCAGCACCCGCAGCGCGTTGTCGGTGGTCTGCGCCAGCTCGACGTTGCCGTGCGTCGTCGTCACCAGGCGCAGGTCGACCTCGGGACTGGCCAGGGCGAGCAGGATCGCCAGGGCGTCGTCGATGCCGGGGTCGGTGTCGATCACCAGGGGTCGCGGTCGGGGAGCAGCCACCCGGTCATCCCAGCAGACCCCGTCGGGCAGGATCGAGCCCGTGCCCGACGTCCTCCTCGCCAGCTGTGCCGCCGCCACCGGGAAGGACGAGGACGAGCCGCTGCTGCTCGCCGCCCTGGCCGCCGTGGGGCTGTCCGCCGCTCCCGCCGACTGGGCCGACGACGGCGTCGACTGGGGCGCCGCGGCCGCCGTCGTCGTCCGCTCCACCTGGGACTACGCGCCGCGGCGCGAGGAGTTCCTCGCCTGGGCGCGCCGCGTCGAGGCCGTGACCCGGCTGGCCAACCCCGCCGACGTCCTCACCTGGAACACCGACAAGCGCTACCTGCGCGAGCTGGCCGCCGCCGGGGTGCCCGTCGTCCCCACCGCCTGGGCCGAGGTCCCGGGCGACGTGGCCGCCGCGCTGGAGCGCTGGCCCGGCGACGTCGTGGTCAAGCCGGTGGTGTCGGCCGGTGCCCGCGACACCGCCCGCTTCTCCCCGGCCGAGCGAGAGCAGGCGCGTGCCGCCGCGGAGGGGATCCTCGCCGGCGGTCGCGCGGTGATGGTGCAGCCCTACCTCGACCGGCTCGACGCCGAGGGGGAGACCGGCCTGGTGTACGTCGACGGCGCGTACGGCCACGCCTTCGGCAAGGGCGCGCTGCTGGCCGGCGGGCCGCTCGGCGAGGGGCTCTACGCCGAGGAGGAGATCACCTCCCGCACCGCGACGGCGGCTCAGCGGGCGATCGGCGACCGGGTGCTGGCCTGGGTGGCCGAGCGGACCGGGCGCACGCCGCTCTACGCCCGCGTCGACCTGGTCCCCGGCGAGGACGGCGACCCGCAGGTGATCGAGGTCGAGCTCACCGAGCCCAGCCTCTTCCTCACCACCGACGGCGGCGCCGCCGACCGGCTCGCGGCGGCGATCAGGCGCCGGGTCGGCTGACCGCCGTCCCCTCGCGCGCCTCGGCGCGCCGCCGCGGCAGCGCCGTCACCGCGTAGAGCAGCAGCCCGACGGCCAGCAGCACCCCGGCGAAGGCCCAGGTGCGGGCCTCCTGCTGCCACAGCAGCAGCAGGCAGGAGGCGATGCCGAGAACCGGCAGCACCAGCGGCGTCCGGAAGTGCGGCGCCTCGACCCGGTCGCGCCGCAGCACCAGCACCGCGGTGTTGGTGCTCAGGAAGACGAACAGCAGCAGGAGCACCACGGTGCTGGCCAGCGTGGCGAGGTCGCCGGCGAGGCTGAGCCCCATCGCGACGGCGGTGGTGACCGCGATCGCCACCCACGGCGTCCGCCGCCGCGGGAGCACCCGGCCGAGGACGGCGGGCAGCAGCCGCTGCTCGGCCAGCCCGTAGGCCATGCGGCTGGCCATGATCAGGGTGAGCAGCGCGCCGTTGGCGACGGCGACCAGTGCGACCAGGCTGAACAGCCGGTCGGGGATGCCGGCGTCGGCGGCGCGGACCACCTCCAGCAGCGGCCCGGTGGACCCGGCCAGCTCCTCCGGCGGCAGCACCACGGCGGCGGCGATGCCGACCAGCACGTAGACCAGGCCGGCGGTGAGCAGCGCACCGAACAGGGCCCGGGGGTAGACCCGCCGGACGTCGCGGACCTCCTCGGCGAGGTTGGCCGACGTCTCGAAGCCGACGAAGGAGTAGTAGGCCAGCAGCGCCGCCGAGAGCACCGCCGTCGCCGCGGACACCCCGGGCGGGAACTCCAGCGCCCGGGCCGGCTCGCCGTCGCCGCCGAACAGCACCACCGCGCCGAGGACGACGACGAGCACCAGCCCGGAGGTCTCCACCAGCGTCATCACCAGGTTGGCGCGCAGCGACTCCTGGATGCCGCGGGCGTTGAGCAGTGCCACGGCGAGCAGGAACACCAGCGCGGCCGGGGCGGCGGGCACGTCGAGGAAGACGCCGAGGTAGTCGCCGGCGAAGGCCAGCGCGAGCCCTGCGGCGCTGGTGACACCGGCGGCGAGCATGCAGAAGCCGACGAGGAACGCCACGACGGGGGAGCGGAAGGCGCGCTCGGCGAAGACCGCCGACCCGCCCGCCCGCGGGTACTTGGTGACCAGCTCGGCGTAGGAGGCGGCGGTGAGCAGCGCCAGCAGCAGCGCCACGAGCAGCGGCACCCAGATGGCGCCGCCCACCTCCGCGGCCACCGCGCCGACGAGCGCGTAGACGCCGGCCCCGAGGACGTCGCCGAGGATGAACAGGTAGAGCAGCGGGCCGGTGACCGCGCGGCGCAGCTTCGTCCCGGGCTCGCCGGTGCCGGCCGGGGCCGTCGCGGTGGACGGAGCCGGGGACGGGGCGGTGGACGCTGCGGTGGCCCCGGTGGGGGACGGCTCGGTCACCGATCGAGTCTGGGCAGGCTCGTTGACGCCGGCAACCGGACCGGCCGGTTCCGGGACGGGTCCGACACGCCGGGCGCGCCGGGGCGCGTCCCGGGGTGACCGCGGGCCCGGCGGGGCGGTCCCACGCTCGGTGGCCGCCGACCTGTCGACAAGTGCTCGCCGGCAGCACACGGTCACCAACGCGCAGGTCAGAGCCGCACAACGGTTGCGTCACGGGGCCTCCAGGACGTGTCCCGACGAGCCGTCCGCGAGGCCCGCGGTCCCTACCGTTCTCCTCGTCCGCAGCACCTTCCCCGGCTGCGGACACAGACCCCCCGAGGAGGCCGGCATGGCGATCGACCGGGCAGCCGCCCTGTGGTCGGCCCCCCTGCCGCCGGTGTCCCCGCCGGTGTCGCGACCGGTGGCGCGGGCGGCCTCGCGTCCGGTCCCGGCTCCGGCTGCGGCGCCGGCCGTGCTGCCGGACGACCGGCCGCTGACCGGCCTCCTCGACCTGCTCGAGCGCGCCGGCGCCCCGCCGCGCCGCCGTCGCCCGGTCCGGGCCGCCGCCACGCGGCACCCGGTCGCCCGGCGGGCGCTGCGTCCGCTGCCGGTGGCCCGCCCGGTGCCCGCGCCGCGGCCACGCCCCTCGGCGGCCGCGGTGACCCCCGCCGTGCTCCCCGCGGTGCCCCCGGTCCCGGCGTCCGCGGCGGCCCGGCCCGCTCCCGGCTCCCGGCTGGGGGCGCGCCTCCGCGCGACGGTCCGCCGCCTGGCCCTCTGGGGCGCCGGTCCCGACGGCGCCCACGCCGCGTGGCCGACCCCGCCGGTCGTCGTCCCGCCGGCCGGCCCCGGTCTGGTGCGCCGCCTGGCGCTCTGGGGCGCCGGTCCCGACGGTGCGCACCTCGCCTGGGGCGCCCCCCGGCGGCCGGCCCCCGCTCCCGTCGCGAACGGGCCCGTGGTGCTCACCGAGCTGCCGAGCACCCCCACGGTCAGGCCCGCGGTGTCTTCCCCCACCGCGGCGTCTCCTCCGGCCGGCGCCGCCCGGCCGGTCCCCGCCCCGCGCCGGGCGGCGCCGGCGCTGGCCCCCGCGGGCTGGCCGCTGCGCCCGGCGCCGGGCTCCTCGCGGGCGCGGGCGCCCGACCCACCGGTGTCCCTCGCCGGTGCGGTGCGGACCCGGGGCGACCCGGCCGTGCACCGGGCCCGGGGCTCGCCCCGGCCCCCACCGGCTCCCGACTGATCCCCCGCGCCTCCTCCTCCCAGGACGTCGCGCGTCCGCTCCCCTCGTCGACCGAGCCCGACGGGCCCGGCCACCCCCGTCCCCCCGCGGGTGGCCGGACCGACGGCCCGCTCCCCGAGCAGTTCCCTCCCGGCCTCCACGGCCCACCCCTGGCCCTCCCGCGGCACCGCCCCGCCGCCGGCAGACCGCACCGCACGACGATCCGGCCTCGACCTCCCGCCGACTGACCCGACCCGGGTGCAGCGCGCGGACTCTCCCGGGAGGCCCGGACGCGACGCGGGACGGCGACCCCGGCAGCGCCCGCGGACGAGGACCCAGGCCCTGCCGGTGCCCGGCGCAGGACGACCCACCCCGTCGTCCCCGGGTCTCTGACCGGCACGACCTGGCCAGGACGGCGCCGGCCCCACCGGCCGCCCGAGGGAGACGCTCGCCGGACCGGGACGCGGTCCCGGCCCGGCGCCGCGACGAGGGAGACCGCAGGACGCCGTCCCGGGAGCCCGGGGTGGGAGGGACCACGGCCTCGACGGGCGCCCCAGGAGCGTCGGACCGGCAGCCGGCCGGCTCGCTCCCGGGGCGCCCGTCCGGCGTTCCGGGCCCCCCGAGTTGCGGATCCGGTCGGTACAGGGTTCGTTGCCCTCCGTGGGGTCGCGGTCCGGCGGCCCGACGACGGAGAGGACGAGGATGCACGCACGCACGAAGGCGGTGCTCGCCGGAGCCGCCGCCCTGCTCACCGCCGGCCTGGTGGCACCCGCCCCGGCCGGCGCGGTCACCGGGGGCACCGAGGACAGCGCGAACACGTACTCCAACGTGGGGATGCTGGCCTTCTACAGCGACGGCGGCCGGTACCGCTGCTCCGGGACGCTGGTCAGCCCGACCGTCGTCCTCACCGCCGCGCACTGCACCGACGGGACCGACGGCAAGACCCTGGTGACCTTCGACTGGGAGGTCGCCCGCACCCAGCCCGCACCGGGCGAGCCCTCCGCGCTGCCGGTCGCCGCCGACCCCGCCGCCGGGTACACCGGCAGCGAGGAGACCGACGGCTCCGACTGGTACTCCGGCACCGCGCAGACCCACCCGGGCTACTCGGACTTCACCGACCAGCGGAACTGGAACGACGTCGGCGTCATCGTCCTCGACGAGCCGGTCACCGGCATCGAGCCGGCGCAGCTGGCCGCCCCGAACGAGCTCGACCAGTACGCCCAGCCGCGGTTGAACTCCACGACGTTCCGCGCCGTCGGCTACGGCACCGAGGTGCGGCAGGCCGACTCCGGCCCGCAGAAGCCGACGCCGATGAGCTACCCGATCGTGCGCCGCTACACCGACGTCGTCGGGCAGAAGCTGACCGCGCAGATCCTGCAGGTCAACGGCAACGAGAACGACAACCGCGGTGGCGGCGGCACCTGCTTCGGCGACTCCGGGGGCCCGAGCTTCGCCCCGTCGGGCAACGTCGTCACGGTGACCAGCTACGGCTACACGAGCAACTGCCGGTACATCGACGGCCTGCAGCGCGTCGACATCCCGGTCGTGCAGGACTGGCTCGCGCAGTTCGGGGTCACCCCGGCCGCCTGAGCCCTCGACGGAGCCCCGGTCCGCCGGCCGCGGACCGGGGCTCCCGCACGCCGGAGGCGGGTGTCGACTCCGGCACACCGGTTGTCTCCCACCGCCCCGGCATGGGAGAAAGGACGGCGGACCGCCGCTCTCCCCCGCACGAATGGACCTCCCGCTCCCCGTGACCGTCCCCGAGCAGCGTCCGGGGTCGCCGGGTGAGGCGCCCCGGCCGCTGTCCCTCCTCCCCGACGACGCCGAGGTCAGCCGGCTCCGCTTCGAGCTCGCCATCGACGCCGCCGGCATCGGCAGCTTCGACTGGGACCTGCTCACCGGCCGGCTCGCCTGGGACGAGCAGCTGCTGTCCCTGTTCGGCTACCGGCCCGGCGGCTTCGACGAGACGATCGAGGCCTTCGCCGCGCGGCTGCACCCCGACGACCGCGACCGCACCCTGCAGGCGCTGCAGGAGGCCGTCGAGACGGTCGGCACCTACGAGGCGGAGTTCCGCGTCGTGCTGCCCTCCGGCGACACCCGCTGGGTGCAGGGCCGCGGCCGGGCGCTGGCCGACTCCCGCGGCCGGGCGGTGCGGCTGCTCGGTGCCGCCCTCGACACCACCCGGCTGCGCGAGGGCGACGCCCGCGTCTCGCGGGTGCTGGAGACCATGCGGTCGGCGTTCTTCGCCCTCGACCGCTCGTGGCGGTTCACCTACGTCAACGCCGAGGCCGAGCGGGTGCTGCACCGCAGCCGCGACGAGCTGCTCGGCGGCGACCTGTGGGAGCTCTTCCCCGCCGCCGTCGGCAGCGACTTCGAGGTCAACTACCGCGCGGTGATGGAGCGCGGCGAGGAGCGGGTCTTCGACGCCCACTACCCGCCGCCGCTGGACGCCTGGTACGAGGTCCGGGCGTGGCCCGGGCCCGACGGCCTGTCGGTGTACTTCCTCGACGTCACCGAGCGCCGCGCCGCCGAGGAGCGCGCGCGGGCGAGCGCCGCCCGCCTCACGCTCCTCGCCGAGGTCAGCGCGCTGATGTCGGCGACGCCGGGCTCCGCGGCGGCGGAGCAGGCGGCGCTGCAGCGGGTGGCCGAGGCCGTCGTCCCGGTCCTGGGGGACTGGGCGATCCTCACCCTGGCCGACGGCACCGACGGCCGGATGCACGACGTCGCCAGCTGGCACGCCGACCCCGCGATGCGCCCGGCGACCGCCGCCTACGCCGGTCTGCGGCTGGCCTCCATCGCCCCCGACGCCCCGGTGCTGCAGGCGCTGGGGTCGGGCCGGCTGCTCACCGTGGCCGACGTCCCGGCAGTGGTCCGCCCCACCCTCCCCGAGGGCGAGGTGCTCGAGGTCTTCGACGCGCTCGCCCCGCGGACGGCGGTCACGCTGCCGCTGCTCGCCCGCGGCCGCACCCTCGGCGCGCTCAGCGTCTACCGCGGCGCCGACCGGCCCGCCGCCACCGCCGAGGACGTCGCCGCAGCCCGCGAGGTCGCCGACCGCGTCGCGCTCGCGCTGGACAACGCGCGGCTGTTCGACCAGCAGCGACGGCTGGCCGAGGCGCTGCAGCGCAGCCTGCTCACCGCGCCGCCGCAGCCCGACGACGCCGAGATCGTCGTCCGCTACCAGCCGGCCGTGCAGGTCGCCCAGGTCGGCGGCGACTGGTACGACGCGTTCCTGCCGCGCGACGGGTCGACGGTGCTGGTGATCGGCGACGTCGTCGGGCACGACACCGAGGCCGCCGCGGCGATGGGCCAGCTGCGCGGGATGCTGCGGGGGATCGCCCACCGCGGCGACAACCCGCCCGACGCCGTCCTCGCCGAGCTCGACGACGCCATGGAGGCGCTCGGGCTGCACACCATGGCCACCGCGGTGGTCGCCCGGGTGGAGCAGACGCCGCAGCAGCGCGCCGCCGGGACGACGACGCTGCGCTGGTCCAACGCCGGTCACCCGGTGCCGCTGCTGCTCACCCCCGAGGGCGAGGTGCACCGGCTCGGCGGCGCCCGGGGGCAGCTCATGCTCGGCGTCGACCCCGGCGCGCACCGCACCTCCCAGGAGCTGGAGGTGCGCCGCGGCTCGACGCTGCTGCTCTACACCGACGGACTGGTCGAGGGCCGCGACCTGCTGCTCGACGAGGGCACCGACCGGCTGTGCGCCGCGCTGGCCCAGCTCGCCGACCTGCCGCTGGAGCGGCTGTGCGACGCGCTGGTCACCCGGCTGCAGCCCGAGGGCCTCCAGGACGACGTCGCCCTCGTCGCCATCCGCCTCCACCCCCAAGGGTGACGGGGTCGCCTCAGGCCGGGGGGAGCACCGCCCAGACGGTCTTGGCGTCGCCGTCGACGTACCAGCCGTGCGCGGTGGACAGCTCGGCGATCAGGTAGAGCCCCAGCCCGCCCCGGCTGGGGTCGCGGTCGACGGCGGGCGTGGGCGGGGTGCCGGCGGCGCCGTCGGACACGGCCACCAGGAAGGCGTCGCCGGTGCGGCGGACCGCGGCCTCGACGTGCCCCCCGCCGTGGCGCAGCGCGTTGGAGGCCATCTCGTCGAGGACCAGCAGCAACCGGTCGCGCAGGTCGGCCGGGCCGTCGACCTCCTCCGACCGGCGCAGCTCGTCGCGCACCCGCGGCAGCTCGGCGACGTCGGAGAGCTGCCAGGACAGCCCGTCCCACGCGGGCGGCGGGGACGCCGGAGGCCAGCCGGGCACGGCTGGTCCGCGTCTCACCCGTCAGCTCCTCGCGCGTACCGCCCACTGCTGGGCGTCGATGTCCAACACCTGCGTGTGGCTCGCGCCGGCCGTCCCCAAACACGGAAGGACCGAGGTCACACCCCCGGGACCCCGGCCAGCGCGGCGACGTACTGGGCGACCAGGGCGGGGTCGCGCATCACCGGCCCCATCAGCGCCACGCCGGACGCCCCCGCGGCCAGGCAGCCCGCCACGTCGCCCGGGAGCACGCCGCCGAGCGCCAGCACCGGGGGAGCGGCCGGGGTCAGCGCGGCCAGGCCCGCGGTGCCCAGCGCCGGGCCGTACCCGGGCTTGGACGCGGTGGGCGCGAACGGGGAGAGCGTGACCCAGTCGCAGCCCTCCGCCGCGGCGCGGGCCAGCTCGGCGGCCGAGTGGCAGGAGCGGCCGACCAGCGGGGGCCGGACCGAGGGGAACGGGTCGGCCGCCGACAGGTGCACGGGCGAGCCGCCCGGGGCGCCGTCCGCGCCGCCCCACACCAGCAGGCCGCCCACCGGGGCGAGCACCGCGCGCAGGTCGGCGGCCAGCGCCGTCCGGTCGGCGCGCGGCAGGTCCCTGTCCCGCAGCCAGACCGCGCGGGCGCCGGCCGCCACGGCCGCGGCCACCACCTCGGGCAGCGGGCGGCGCGCCTGCGTCCGGTCGGTGACGACGAGCAGGCGCGGTCCGCTCACAGCGCCGGCAGGCCCACGGGCGACGTCGAGGCCTCCGCGTGCAGGCGCCGCGGGATCCGGCCGGCCAGCCGCGCCAGCCGGCCGGCCTCCACCGCCGAGCGCATGGCCAGCGCCATCCGCTCGGGGTCGCGCGCGCGGGTCACCGCCGAGGCCAGCAGCACCGCGTCGCAGCCGAGCTCCATCGCCAGCGCGGCGTCGGAGGCGGTGCCGATGCCGGCGTCGAGGACGACCGGGACGTCGACGGCCTCGCGCAGCAGCGCGATGGCGTGCGGGTTGCGGATGCCCAGGCCGCTGCCGATCGGCGAGCCCAGCGGCATCACCGCGGCGCACCCGGCGTCGGCCAGCCGGCGGCCGAGCACCGGGTCGTCGGTGGTGTAGGCGAGCACGGTGAACCCCTCGGCCACCAGCTGCTCGGCGGCGTCGAGCAGCTCGACGGCGTCGGGGAGCAGCGTGACGTCGTCGCCGATCACCTCCAGCTTGACCCAGTCGGTGCCGAAGGCCTCGCGGGCCAGCCGGGCGGTGCGCACCGCCTCCCGGGCGGTGCGGCAGCCGGCGGTGTTGGGCAGCAGCCGGACGCCGGCCCGGTCGAGCACCTGCACCATCGAGCCGCTCGCCGAGGCCTCCACCCGGCGCAGCGCCACGGTCACGAGCTCGGTGCCCGAGGCGCGGACGGCGGCCTCCAGCGCCTCGAGGCTGGGCACCCCGCCGGTGCCCAGCAGCAGCCGCGAGCCGAACGCCACCCCGCCGAGCTCGAACACGTCGCCGCCATCGGCCGCTCGGCCCCCGTGCAGGGGCCCGCCACGAGCTCGCGAGTGGCGGGGGGCGAGGGGGTCCTTCACCGTCAGCCTCCTGCGGTCGGGGCGAGCACCTCGACGGCGTCGCCGGGGACGAGCCGGGTCGCCGCCCAGCTGCTGCGGGGGACGACGTCGCCGTTGCGGGCCACGGCCACCCGGTCGTGCCCGGCGGCCCGGGCGGCGACGAGGTCGGCCACGGTGGCGCCGTCGGCCAGCTCGGCCGGGTCGCCGTTGACGGTCAGCTGCACTCGGGTCCTCCGAAGCGGTCGGCGGTGAACGGGGCGGCCACCTCCGGCAGGGCGCCGGTGGCCAGCAGGTCGGCGGTGGCCTCGGCGGTCACCGGGGTGAGCAGCACGCCGTTGCGGTGGTGACCGGTGGCCAGCACCAGCCCCGGCAGCGACGAGGGCCCGAGCAGCGGCGCGTTGTCCGGCGTGCCCGGCCGGAAGCGGGCCAGCGTCTCGGTCAGCTCCAGCTCCTCGACCTCCGGGACGACCTCGACGGCGTCGTGCAGCAGGTCGTGCACGGCGCCGGCGGTCACCCGCGCGTCG
Organism: Geodermatophilus sp. SYSU D00814; assembly: GCF_054050055.1. Lineage (NCBI taxonomy): Bacteria > Bacillati > Actinomycetota > Actinomycetes > Geodermatophilales > Geodermatophilaceae > Geodermatophilus > Geodermatophilus sp. SYSU D00814. The sequence continues at coordinate 9,854 of NZ_JBJGYP010000025.1, read as the reverse complement.
AAGCCGCGGTCCTCCACGGTGGCCCCGACGACCAGCCGGTCCCCGCCGTACGGGACGAGGTAGACGGGTCGGCCGCGCACCAGCGCGCGCACCGTGCCCGCGAGCAGGCCGTCGGCGCCCGCCAGCCGCAGCACCTGCCCCTTCACCGGGCGCACCGGCAGCGCCGGCGCCCCGGGCAGCGCGCCGCTGTGCGCGCCGAGCGCGAGCACCGTGGCGCCGGCCGCCAGCACGGCGCCGGAGGCCAGCCGCAGTCCCGCGGCGCGGCCGCCGTCGACCACGACCCCGGTCACCCGCTCCCGCACCAGCCCCACGCCGGCGGCCGCGCACGCCGCCAGCAGCGCGGCGTGCACCGCGCGGCCGTCCACGGAGTGGTCGCCCTCGACCAGCAGCCCGCCGCGCACCCGGGTGCCCAGCGCCGGCTCCCGGCGGCGGGCCTCGCGCGGGGTCAGCCGCCGCGCGGCCAGGCCGAGCTCGCGCTGGAAGGCGTGCAGGGCGTCGAGCTCGCCGGCGTCGTCCTCGCCGAGGCCGACCACCAGCGTGCCCGCGGTGCGCAGCCCCACCGGCCACCCCGACGCGGCCGCCAGCTCGGCGGCGAACGCCGGCCAGCTGCGCAGCGAGGCCAGGCCCAGCCGCAGCAGCGGCTCCTCGCGGTACCCGACCTCGGCCACCGGCGCGAGCATCCCGGCCGCGGCGGCCGAGGCGCCGCCGCCCGGGGCGTCGTCGGCGACGGTCACCGACAGCCCGCGCCGGGCGGCCCGCCAGGCCACCGCGAGCCCGACCAGCCCGCCGCCGGCGACGGCGACGTCGGTCACCGGCGGCGGGCGGCGAGCGTCACCGGCACGGTGAGCGCCACGGCGACGGCGAGCCCCACCAGCGACGCCGACCAGCCGTTGGCCGGGTCGATGCCCAGGTCGGCCTGCCGCGCGGTCCACCACGCCGTCCAGCCGGCGCCCGGGCCGGGGAACCAGGTGGGCAGCGTGAGCTGGTAGGCGACGAACCCGGCCAGCCACGGCAGCAGGTACAGCGGCCGGGCCGGGGCGGTGTCGGAGGTGTCCCAGCGCCCGCGCGGGGTGGTCCAGTAGGCCACGACCAGCACGCCGGCCAGCGGGACGAACACCGCGCCGATGAGGAAGAGGAACGGCTCGTAGGCGGCGACGTCGAGGGAGAGGGCGAGCAGCGTGGCGAGCGTGCCCACGGCGCCCGCGAGCACCCGCCGGTCCAGCCGCGCGACGACGTTCTGCGCCGACACCGCGGTGGAGTAGAGGTTGGCGAAGGCCTCGTCGAGCTCCACGGCGACCAGCACGAGCACCGCCAGCGCGCCCAGCGGGACGGCCAGCAGCGCGTCGACGACGTCGAGCCCGGCGCTGCCGTAGGCGGCCAGCGCCAGCACGCCGAGCACGAACATCACCACGGTGGCCAGCCCGTAGCCGACCGCCGACCCGACCCCCGCCGCGCGGGCGCTGCGCACGTGCCGGGTGTAGTCGGCGGCCAGCGGCACCCAGGAGACCGGCAGCGCGATCACGACGTCGGCCGCCGTCCAGAACGACGTCGCCCCGCCGCCCCCTATCGGCGGAAGCGGCTCGGCGAGCACCTGCACGAACAGGTAGCCGACGGCGGCCAGCGCCGCCCACACCGCGTACCGGGCCAGCACCCGGACGACGCCGAGGGGCCGCAGCGCCATCGCGGTCGCCAGCAGCCCCGCGGCGAGGACGAACGGCCAGCGCGGCGCGCCGAGCACCCGGGAGGCGGCCTCGGCGATGACGACGATCTCGAACGTCGCCCAGCCGACGCACTGCACGAGGTTGAACGCCGTCGGCAGCCAGGACGTGCGGCGGCCCAGCAGCCCGCGCAGCAGCACCATCCCCGGCACGCTCTCCCGCGCGCCGGCCGCGGCGACCGCCCCCAGCAGCGCCGAGCCGACCACCGCGCCGACGACGATCGCGGCGACGGTGACCCACAGCGGCCGCCCCGGCAGGACGACGAACACCGCTGCCACCGGCAGCAGCAGGCTGACGCCGAGGTTGGCCCACAGGCCGAGGGTGTCGGCCAGGCCCAGGGTGCGCGGCGGCGCGCCGTCGAGGGTCAGGGGCACCTCGGGGGTGCCGACGACGTCGGTACGGACGGGGTCCGCCGCGCTCATGCTCGCTCCCTACGCCGGCATTACCCGGTCAGGTTCCAGCGGTCGGCGGCGCGTCCAGCCGCCCTCTCAGCCCGGTCGACCCGAGCTCCCGCACGTGGCGCGGCCACCATAGCCACCCCGTAGGGTCGGCCGCCGTGCCGGTCGCCGACCTGCTCGTCCGCCACGCCGACGCGTGGGGCCGAGCCACCCGTGCCCCCTTCCTCGACGCCGTCCGCGACGGCACGCTGCCGCCGGCCGCGTTCGACACCTGGCTGGTGCAGGACGCCTGGTTCCTCGCCGACCTGCTGCGCTTCCAGGCCCGGCTGCTGGCCCGCGCCCCGCGCCCGGCGCAGGCGGTGCTGGCCGCCGGGTGCGTGTCGCTGGTGGAGGAGCTGGACTGGTTCGCCCGGGTCGCCGAGGAGCGCGGCCTGGACCTCGCCGCGCCGCGCCTGCCGGCCACCATCGCCTACGGGGACCTGCTCTACCGGCTCGACGCCGCCGACGTCGGCACCGCGCTGACCGCGCTGTGGGCGGTGGAGCGGGCCTACCTCGACGCCTGGTGGTCGGCGCGGCCGGGAGCGGAGCAGTACCGCCCGTTCGTCGAGCACTGGACCGTGCCCGGGTTCGCCTCCTACGTCGCCGGGCTGCAGGCCGCCGCCGACGACGCCGGCCCGGCCGACGAGACGGTGTTCCTCGAGGTGGCCGCCGCGGAGGAGGCGTTCTGGGGGATGGCGCGGTGACCCTGTCGGCGCAGCTGTGGGCCGGCAGCGCCGACCTCGCCGCGGCCGCCGCCGGGCACCCGTTCGTCACCGGGATCGGCGACGGGACGCTGGCGCGCGAGCGGTTCGCCGGCTACGTCGCCCAGGACGCGTTCTTCCTCGAGGCCTTCGCCCGCGCCTACGCGCTCGGGGTGGCGCACAGCCGCGACCGCGCGACCCTGGCGGCGTTCGCCGACCTGCTCGCCGGCGTCCGCGACGAGCTGCGGCTGCACGAGGGCTACGCGGCGCGGTGGGGCGTGGACCTGGCCGACGTCGAGCCGGCGCCGGCCACGCTCGCCTACACCGAGTTCCTGCTGGCCACCGCAGCCCTGGGCGACCTCGGGGAGGTGGCGGCGGCCATGACGCCGTGCATGCGGCTCTACGCGCACCTCGGGCAGGCGCTGGCCGGCTCCGCGGCCGGGCCCTACCGGGAGTGGGTCGACACCTACGCCGACGCCGGTTTCGAGGAGCTGGCCGCGACGCTGGAGGCGCTGCTGGACCGCCTGGCCGCCGACACCCCGGCGGTGCGGCGGGCCTACCGGCGGGCGATGGAGCTGGAGCTCGGCTTCTTCGACGCCGCCTGGGATCCCGGCGCGGCACCGCGCGGGAGGGGTACCGTCGCCGCCGAGTGACTCGGGGTGTCCGCTCTCGGGAGCGGGCTGAGAACACACCCGCCGAACCTGTCCAGGTCATGCTGGCGAAGGGATGTCACGGCGATGGACGCCACTGCTCTGACCGCTGCCCGCAGCGCACTGCCCGGCGCCGCCCCGCTGGTGCACTGCCTGACCAACACGGTCGTGCAGACGCTCACCGCCAACGCGCTGCTGGCCGTCGGCGCGGCACCGGCGATGGTCGACGAGCCGGCCGAGGCCGAGGGCTTCGCCGCCGTCGCCTCGGCGGTGCTGGTCAACGTCGGCACCGTCAACCGGCGCACCGCGGAGGCGATGCGGCTGGCTGCCCGGTCGGCCGCGGGCGCCGGCACGCCCTGGGTGCTCGACCCGGTCGCCGTCGGCGGGCTGGCGTTCCGCACGGAGCTCGCCGCCGAGCTGCTGGGCTCGCGGCCGGCGGTGGTCCGCGGCAACGCCAGCGAGGTCATGGCGCTGGCCGGCGCGGGGGAGGGCGGGCGCGGGGTCGACTCCACGGCGAAGGTCGACGACGCGCTCGACGCCGCCGTCGCGCTGGCCGGGCGCACCGGCGGCGTGGTGGCCGTGAGCGGGGAGGTCGACGTCGTGACGGACGGGTCCCGCACCGTGCGGGTCGGCGGCGGGTCGCCGCTGCTCACCCGCACCACCGGCGCCGGCTGCGCCCTCGGCGCCCTGGTCGCGGCCTACGTCGCCGTCGCCGACGACCCGCTCACCGGCGCGGTGGCCGCGCACGCGCACGTGGCGCTGGCCGCCGAGGCCGCGGCCGCGGTCGCCGCCGGGCCGGGCACGTTCGCCCCGCGCTGGCTCGACGCGCTCGACGCGGTGACCGACCTGTCCCCGGCACGGGTGACCGCGTGAGGCCGGCGTTCGACCCGACGCTGTACCTGGTCACCGACACCGCGCTGGCCGGCGCCCGCGGCGTGCCCGACGTCGTCCGCGCGGCGGTGGCCGGCGGGGTGACCGCGGTGCAGGTGCGCGACAAGACGGCGTCGTGCCGGCAGCTGTACGCCCTGACCCTGTCGGTGAAGGAGGTCCTGGCCGGGACGGGGGTGGCGCTGTTCGTCAACGACGACGTCGACGTCGCGCTGCAGGCCGGGGCCGACGGCGTGCACGTGGGCCAGGACGACGCCCCCGCGGGCGAGGTGCGCGCGCGGATCGGCCCCGACCGGCTGCTCGGGCTGTCGGCCGGGTCCGACGACGAGCTCGCCGTCGCGCTGGCGCTGCCGCCGGGCACGGTCGACGTCGTGGGCATCGGGCCGGTGTGGACCACCCCGACCAAGCCCGACGCCGGCACCGGGCTCGGGCCCGAGGGCGTCGCGGCGCTGGCGGCGGAGGCGGCGGCGGCCGGGCTGCGGTCGGTGGCGATCGGCGGGATCTCCTCCGACCGGGCCGCGCTGGTCACCGGTGTCGACGGGATCTGCGTGGTCTCGGCGATCTGCGCCGCGCCCGACCCCACCGCGGCCGCGCGCGCCCTGCGGGAGGCGCGCCGGTGACCCCCGTGGCGCTGACCGTGGCGGGCAGCGACCCCAGCGGCGGCGCGGGCATCCAGGCCGACCTCAAGACCTTCGGCGCGCTGGGCGCCTACGGCACCGCCGTGCTCACCGCGCTCACCGCGCAGAACACCCGCGGCGTCACCGGCGTGCACCCGGTGCCCGCGGCGTTCGTGGCCGAGCAGCTCGCCACGCTGCTCGACGACGTGACGGTGCACGCGGCCAAGACGGGCATGCTCGGCACCGCCGACGTCGTCCGCGAGGTGGCGGCCGCGCTGGCCGGCCGGGCGGCCGGGCCGGTCGTCGTCGACCCGGTCATGGTGGCCACCAGCGGCGACCGGCTGGTCGACGACGACGCCGTCGTCGCCGTGCGCGACGTGCTGCTGCCGGTGGCCGACCTGGTGACGCCGAACGTGCCCGAGGCCGCCGCCCTGCTCGGCGTCGCCCCGGCCCGGTCGGTCGACGACCTGCCCGGCCAGGCCGAGGCGCTGCTCGAGCTCGGCCCCGGCGCGGTGCTGCTCAAGGGCGGCCACCTCGGCGGGGACGAGAGCGTCGACGTGCTGGCCACCGCCGACGGCGTCGTCCCGACCCGGCGGCCGCGGATCGACACCCCCGCCACCCACGGCACCGGCTGCACGCTGTCCGCGGCGATCGCGGCGCTGGTGGCCCGGGGCGTGGGTGGCCCGGCGCGCTGGGAGCCGGCGGTGGAGCAGGCGCGGGACCACCTGCAGCGCATGCTGGAGGGCGGGCGGTCGCTGGGCGTCGGCTCCGGCGCCGGCCCGGTGCACCACTTCGCCGGCATCTGGCCCGCCTGAGCCGGAAACGCGGTTGCGCCGCCGGTCAGGCTCAGGCGTGGACATCGTGGAGACCGGCCCGGACGACGGGCGCTTCACCGCCTGGTGCGCGGTGTGGGCGGAGAGCCAGCGTGCCGCCCGTCCCGGCGAGGCGCCGCGGCCGGCCTCCGACCACCTCGCCCTGGCCCGGCGGCTGACCACCCCTGGCGGCTCGCGGGTGGGCACCCACCGGGCCGCGGTGGTCGACGGTGCCGTCGTCGGCGCGCTGCGGGTGCTGCTGCCGGTGCGGGACAACACCTCCGTCGCCTTCCTCGACCTGGCCGTGCACCCCGCCGCCCGCCGCCGGGGCGTCGGCACCGCGCTGCTGGAGGAGGGGGTCCGGCTGGCCGCGGCGGCCGGGCGCTCGTCGCTCGTCGCCGAGGTCGACGAGCCCGGGCCGGGCACTCCCGGGCGGGCCTTCGCCCTGGCGTCCGGCTGGGCGTGCGACCTGCAGGAGACCCGGCGCGACCTGCTGCTCCCGGTGGACGAGGAGCGGTTGTCGGCCCTGGAGGCCGAGGCGGCGGCCGCCGGCGCCGGCTACGAGGTGGTCACCTGGCGGGACCGGACACCCGAGGACCTCCTGGCCGACCGGGCGCTGCTCAGCCGCCGGATGTCGACCGACGCGCCCAGCGGAGACGTGCCGGTCGACGAGGAGGACTGGGACGCCGCGCGGGTGCGCGAGCAGGAGGACGTCGACCTGGCCCGCGGCCGCACGGTGCTCTCGGCCGGCGCGGTGCGGGACGGCCGGCTGGTGGCCTTCACCGAGCTGCTCGTGCCGCTGGCGCACCCCGAACGCGCGAACCAGGGCGGCACGCTGGTGCTGCGCGAGCACCGCGGGCACCGCCTCGGCGCGCGCGTGAAGATCGCCGTCCTGCGCGAGCTCGCCGCCACGCTGCCGGCGGTCCGGCGGATCAGCACCTACAACTCCGACACCAACCGGCCGATGGTCGCGGTCAACGAGGCGCTCGGCTTCCGCCGCGCCGGCGGGCTGTCCACCTGGTCGACCCGCATCTGACCGGGACGCTCGGGCGGGCCGTCGTCAGACCCTGAGAACGCGGAGCGGGGAGTGGGCGGCCGCGATCCGGTCGACGTCCTCGTCCTGCGTCACGACGGGCAGCCCGTGCACGACCGCGGTGGCCGCGACGAGGGCGTCGGTGAGCGTGACCGTGCGGTGGACGCCCGCGCGGCGGCAGTCGACGACCAGGCGTGCCCAGGAGCTCATGACCGCCTCGCTGACGGGGATCGGGTCGGACTCCCGTGCCAGCGCGAGGGTGTCCGCCCGCCGGGCCAGGATCGTCTCCTCCTCGGCAGCGAGGAGCCCCGCGCCCTGTGGCCGGTGATCGCCGACGACGTCCGGGCCACCGCCGAGCTCGCCCGCGGCGCCGAGAGCCGTCCGTGACGCGCGCGAGATCGGCGGTCTCGTGGCCATCAGCGGCTGATGACCACGAGAGCGCCGATCTCGGCGCGGGGGAGCGGGCGGCGGGTCACCCCAGCACGAAGCCCAGCAGCAGGTGGCCGTTGAGGCCGATGATCAGCGCGGCCACGACGGCGCCCGCGGCGGTCGTGACCGGCCGGTTCACCCAGCCGCCCATCAGGTCGCGCCGGCTGGTCAGCCACAGCAGCGGCACCAGCGCGAAGGGGATGCCGAAGCTGAGCACCACCTGCGACCACACCAGCGCGGTGGTCGGGTCGCCGCCGAGGACGAGCACCAGCAGCGCCGGGGCCAGGGTGATCAGCCGGCGCGCCAGCACCGGGACGTGGCGCCGCAGGAACCCCGCCATGACCACCTGCCCGGCGTGCGTGCCCACCGACGACGAGGCGAACCCGCTGGCCAGCAGCGCGAGGGCGAAGGCGAGGGAGGCGCCGGCGCCGAGCTGCTCGCCGAGCCCGGCGTGCACGCCTTCCAGCGAGGTGGCCTGACCGGCGTCGCCGGTGAACAGCTGCGCGGCGATGACCAGCATCGAGGCGTTGACCAGCCCGGCCAGGCCCATGGCCAGCAGGACGTCGATGCGCTGGGCCCGCAGCAGCCGGCGCCGTCCCTCCTGGGTGCGGCCGGCGGTGACGACGTCGCCGTAGCGGCCCGGCGTCAGCGCGGAGTGCACGTAGATGACGTGCGGCATCACCGTCGCGCCGAGGATGCCGGCGGCCAGCACCAGGCTGTCGGGACCGGCGAAGGTGGGCACCAGGCCGCCGGCGAGCCCGCCCAGGTCGACGCCGGAGCCGACCAGCGTGTAGCCGAAGCCCAGGCCGATGACCAGCAGCAGCCCGGTGATGACCCGCTCGAAGGGCCGGTGCCCGCGCGACTGTGCGGCCAGCAGCACGAACGCCACGACGGCGGTGATGACCCCGCCCACCGGCAGCGGCACCCCGAACAGCAGGTACAGCGCGACCGCCCCGCCGACGATCTCGGCCAGGTCGGTGGCGATGGCGACCGCCTCGCCCTGCACCCACAGCCCCCAGGTGACCGGACGGGGGAGCTGCTCGCGGCAGTTGGTGGCGAGGTCGCGCCCGGTGGCCAGGCCGAGCTTGGCGGTGAGGCTCTGGATGAGCATCGCCATGAGGTTGGCCGCGACGATCACCCACAGCAGCGTGTAGCCGAAGGAGGCGCCGCCTGAGAAGTTGGTGGCGAAGTTGCCGGGGTCGACGTAGGCGACGGCGGCGACGAAGGCCGGGCCCAGCAGCGGCCAGAGCCGCCGCCGGCCGGTCGTCGGCGGGGGTGGGGTCCTCGGGGTGCCGACCAGCGTCGTCGGCAGGACGGCGGCCTCGGTCTTCGACAGGTACACGGCGGGCCTCGCAGGGGGACGGGCGGTGCGCGGTGGGGTCGTCGGTGCTCCTGCCCGCCGGCGGTGTCACGGGAGGGCCAGGACGTGGCCCGCGGGGGCCGAGGTGAGGCTCGCCTGGGCCGTCCCGGGGCCGCGGGCGGTCCCGCGGCCCGCGGGTGCTCAGGACGCCGGGACGACGAGCCTGGCAGTGGCAGTGGCAGTGGCAGTGGCGGTGGCGGTGGCGGTGCGCGCCGCGGAGCTCGCCGTCGGGCCGGGCGGACCCCCTCGTCCTGCCGGCCCGGCTGACGCGGCGGGGCCGACCCGCGTGGCCCCTACGGGCCGTCGTCGCGCTGTCGGCTGCCGGTGAGCCGGCGCGCGCGGGCCACGAGCTCGTCGATGCGCCGGGCGTGGGCGCCGCGCCAGTAGACCCGCCCGCAGTCCGGGCAGCGGGTGAACTCCGTGGCGGTGCGCCACGTCCCCGGTTCCACGAGGGTGGCCACCTCGGCGGGCGGCACCGGACCCGGCACGCCGTTGCACGCCGGGCAGCGGGTGAGCGGGGCCAGCGGCGGCCGGAAGCGGTCGAGGACGTCGGCGAGCTGCTCGTCCGGCGTCGCGCCGCGCACCCAGGCCCCGGCCGGCAGCGCGCGGCGCATGAGCAGGCCACGGTCCTGGGTGAGCAGCACCCGGTCCCCGGCGACGGCGGCCGCCACCAGCTCGGCGTCGTCGGCGTCGGGGGCGCGGGCCTCGGGCGACCAGGCGGTGTCCAGGCCGAGCAGTCGCATCCGCCGCGCCAGCGCCCCCAGGCCGACGTCGAGGAGGAAGCCGCCGGCCGGAACCGGCTGCGGCCGCCGGACGGGACGGACGGCGACCGTCGCACCCGGCGGCGGCCGGGCCCCCCGGGACACCGGGACGCCGTCGACGAGCAGCTCGCCCACCTCGGTCAGCGGGACGCCGGCGGCCTGCACCAGGTGGCCGACGGTCGCGTCGGGGTCGGCGGCGAGCACCCGCCGGCCGGCCGCGCGGTCCCGGGCCGGCAGCAGCGGCCGCAGGTCGTCGTCGACCGCGACGGTGACCGACCGCTCCACCGGACCGCCCTACCCGGACCGCGGCCGGCTCACCTGCGCCGCCGTCCGGCCCACCGTCGTGGGGGGGGGGGGGGGGGGGGGGGGGGGGGGGGGGGGGGGGGGGGGGGGGGGGGGGGGGGGGGGGGCGGGGGCGGGGGGTGGACCACCGGGGGTGTGCCCACCC
>NZ_JBJGYP010000024.1:0-67264 GCF_054050055.1 Geodermatophilus sp. SYSU D00814 | reverse complement strand
GTGCTCTGCCCCCAGGTGGGGGCAGAGCACGACTGCCTCCCGGAGCAACCCCCGGCCGAGGACGGGCGGGAGCGGCCGCCCGCTACGCCGCGACGGCGCCCAGCCCGGCGAGCACCGCCGGCAGCGGGCCGGGGGAGAGCACGGTCAGCCGCTGCGTGGCCCGGGTCAGCGACACGTAGAGGTCGTTGAGGCCGCGCACGCCCTCGTCGAGCACCCCCTGCGGGTCCACGACGACGACGGAGTCGAACTCCAGCCCCTTGGCCTCGCCCGGCAGCAGCACCACCGGCCCCAGCGAGGAGTCGGCGTCCGGCCCGGACTGCACGTCCGGCCGCAGCGCCGACAGCGCGGCGACGACGTCGTCGCGCCGGCTCGGCGGCACGATCAGCGCCGTCGTCCCCTCGTGCCCGGCGAGGTCGGCGCCGACGGCCGCGGCCCGGGCGGCGAGCCCGGCCTCCCCGGTGACCTCCGCGACCGGGGGCGCGCCGCCGGTGCGCACCGACCGCGGCGGGCGCAGGCCGGTGCCGGTGGCGGCCAGCACCTCGGCGGCCACCGCCATGACCTCCGCCGGCGTCCGGTAGTTGACGGTGAGCTCCTCCAGCCGCCAGGCGCTGCCGACGTGCGGCGCGAGCACCTCCTCCCAGCGGTCGGTGCCGGCCAGGCTGCCGGTCTGGGCGACGTCGCCGACGACGGTCATCGACCGGGTCGGGCAGCGGCGCACCAGCAGCCGCCACGCCATCGGGGACAGCTCCTGGGCCTCGTCGACGACGACGTGGCCGAAGGTCCACGTCCGGTCGGCGGCGGCCCGCTCGGCGGTGGTGCGCAGGTCGAGCTCGCGGTGCCGGTCGGCGAGGTCCTCGGCCGACAGCAGGTCACCGGCGCTGAGCACCTCGGCGGCCAGGTGCTCGTCCTCCAGGTCCACCGACCGGGAGCCGTGCAGCACGTCGAGGGTCTCCTGCGCCCGGCGCAGGGCGCGCTGCCGGTCGCGGTCGGCGCGGGCGCGCTGGGCGCTGTCGTCGAAGCCGAGCAGCTCCTCGGCCTCCTCCAGCAGCGGGACGTCGGCCGGGGTCCACTGCGCCGGTCCCGTGGCGCTGCCGCGCGGCCGGTGCAGCAGCGCCCGGTCGGCGTCGGACCACCCCGGCGTGGCCTCGGCGATGCGGGCGGGGTCGGCGTAGAGGTCGGTGAGCAGCCGCTCGGGGGTGAGCACCGGCCACAGCCGCGCCAGCAGCGACCGCACGGCGGGGTCGGCGGCCACCTCGCGGCGCAGCGCGGCGACGTCCTCCCGGTCGAGCAGGTCGCGGCCGGCCTGCACGCCGGCGCCGAGCCGGTCGACGTAGCGGCGGGTGAGCGTGTCGACGACCCGCTGCACGAACACCGGCCGGCCCAGGTTGTGCAGCGGGTCGGCCTTGCGGGCGGCGGTGCGCGCGCGGCTGACGTCGATGGGCCGCAGCCGCAGCCGGTAGCCCTCGACCTCCAGCTCGACCGGCGCCTCGGGCACCACCTGGCGGGCGGCGACCGCGGCGCGCAGCACGTCGACCATCTCCAGCCGTCCCTTGACCGCGGCCGTCTCCGGGGCCTCCTCGCCGCGGGCGTCGAGGCCCGGCCGCAGCTGGCCCAGCCCCGCGAGCAGCACCCCGGTCTCGCCGAGGGAGGGCAGCACGTCGGCGATGTAGCGCAGGAACGTCGGGGTGGGGCCGACGACGAGCAGGCCGCGGCGGGCCAGCCGCTCGCGGTGGGTGTAGAGCAGGTAGGCCGCCCGGTGCAGCGCCACCGCCGTCTTGCCGGTGCCCGGCCCGCCCTGGACGACGAGCACGCCCGCGGCGTCGCTGCGGATGATCCGGTCCTGCTCGGCCTGGATGGTGCGCACGATGTCGGTCATGCGCCCGGTCCGCGAGGCGTCCAGCGCCGACAGCAGCGCCGCCTCGCCGGTGAGCCCGGAACCGGCGATGCCGGTGGTGAGCACCTCGTCGTCGAGCCGGACGACGGTGCGCCCGCGGGTGCGGATGTGCCGGCGCCGCACGATCCCCAGCGGGTGCACCGGCGTGGCGGTGTAGAACGGCCGCGCGGCCGGCGCCCGCCAGTCGACCAGCGCCGGGTCACCGCCCGGGTCGTCGGCGGGCAGGCCGATCCGGCCGACGTAGAGCGCGCCGCCGTCGTCGGCCCGGTCGATGCGGCCGACGCACAGCCCGGCCTCGGCGGCGTCGAGGGCGACGACCCGCTCGCCGTGGAAGCGCACCGTGGCGTCGCGCTCCTGCAGCGCCTGCGGGTCGACGGCGGGCCAGGTGATCGCCTGGCGCATCCGGCGGGCGGCGAGCTCGCGGGCGGCGTCCAGGCGGGTGTAGAGGTCGGTGACGTACTCCTGCTCGCGGGCCAGTTCGGGGTCGGGGACGACGTCGGACGGGGTGGCCGGCAATGCACTTCCCTCTGCTAGAATGGTTGCCGATCTACTTCTCGCCGCCATTCCCGTGCCATTCCGGGACCGTGCGGCAACCGCCCATCTTGCGCTCTCCGCCCGGCTGTTGTCACCTCTCGCACGCGTGTCGTGTGCCGCTGCCGGACACGCGCCCGCCGGCGCCGGGGAGGAGGACGGGGGAGCCCACGTCCTCCTGGCCGGCGCCGGCCGCGGCGTTCACCGGTGCGGGCTCAGAACAGCGTCCGCAGGGCGTCGGCGGCGGCGTCGACCGCGTCGTCGTCGGCGGTGTTCCCGGTGATGGTCAGGGCGCCGGTCCTGGCGTCGATGCCGCTGTCGGCGGTCTGCTCGGAGACCAGGCCGTAGCCGTACTCGACGCTGACCTCCCAGTAGGCCCAGCCGTCGGCCTCGGCGAAGACGTAGCTCACCGACGTGTAGGCGTAGGACGCGGAGGTCGCGAGCTCGGAGTGGTCGGCGTAGCCGTCGTCGTCGTAGTCGTAGGCGACCGCGTCGACGTAGCCGTCGTAGTCGGTGTCGGCGCCCCAGACGTCGGGCAGGCCGTTGTAGGTGGTGTCGACGCCGACCTCCTCGACGTAGCCGTCCTCGTCGCTGTCGAAGGCGAAGGTGTCGGCCCAGCCGTCGCCGTCGGTGTCGACGGCGACCTGCTCGGTCAGGCCGTTCTCGTCCCAGTCGACCGCCCAGGTGTCCTCGTAGCCGTCGCCGCTGTCGTCGAAGGCGTAGAGGTCGATGTAGCCGTTGGCGTCGGTGTCGTAGGCGTTGTAGGCGTAGGAGTCGGCCGACGCGGTGCCGGTGGTGGCGACCACCGCGGCGAAGGCGGCGGTGGGGACGGCGGCGCGGAGCAGCGTGCGGGTCAGGCGGGTGCGGGTCATGGCAGTGCCTCCTCGGTGGGGAGCCGCGGTCCGGCTCGCTGGGGAGGACGCTCCCGCCCGCCTCCTGCGCGGGACTGCAGCGCGACTGGGAGGCCCACTTGCACCCGCGTCCCAGTGCCCTCCCAGTCCCGCGTGACGGGATGGCCCCGAGCCCGGGGAGGCCCGTCACCGTCGGCTACCTGATCGACACCTCCCCGTCATCCCGACGGCCTACCGTCGGGGGCTCCCGGACGACAGGGGAGAGACACCGATGAGCACCACCGTCACCGGACGCACGACCCGGCGCACCGCCGAGCGGGCCACCTGGACCTGCCCGAACTGCTCCGGCGAGACCACGACCGTGAAGAAGCGCTGCCGGGACTGCGGCACCTCCCGCTGGTAGCAGGGGGCCGGGCGCGCCGCACCGGCGTGTCCCGGGGCCCTGCCGGACCGGACGGGGACAGGGACGCCTCCGTCCGTTACGGTCGGAGCGGTGAGCGTGGTCACGCGGAACTGTCTGCGCGTGAGCGGTCCGGAGGCGGCCCGGCCGATGCTGCTGGCGCACGGCTTCGGCTGCGACCAGACGATGTGGCGCGCCGTCGCGCCGGAGTTCGCCGTCGACCACCGGGTGGTCACCTTCGACCACGTCGGCTCCGGTGGCTCCGACATCGGCGCCTACGACCCGCAGCGGTACGCGTCGCTGGCCGGCTACGCCGACGACGTCGTCGCGATCTGCCGCGAGCTGGACCTGCACGACGTGGTCTTCGTCGGGCACTCGGTGAGCGCCATGATCGGCGTGCTCGCCGTCCTGCGGGCACCGGAGCACTTCGGCGCGCTGGTCATGGTCGGGCCCAGCCCGCGCTACGTCGACGACGAGGGCTACACCGGCGGCTTCAGCCGGGCCGACGTCGCCGCGCTGCTGGACTCCCTCGACAGCAACCCCGACCAGTGGGCCGCGGCACTGGCCCCGGTGGTCGCCGGGCCGGGCAACCCGGAGGTGACCGCCGAGCTGACCGCGAGCTTCTGCCGCACCGACCCCGTGGTGGCCCGCCAGTTCGCCCGGGTCACGTTCCTCTCCGACAACCGCGCCGACCTGCCCGCCGTCCGCGTGCCCACGCTCGTCCTGCAGTGCACCGACGACTCGATCGCACCCGAGCCGGTCGGCCGCTACGTGCACCAGCAGGTCCCCGGCAGCGTCTTCACGCAGCTGGCCGCGACCGGGCACTGCCCGCACCTGTCGGCGCCGGAGGAGACGGTCGCGGCCATCCGGGCGTTCCTCGAGCGCTGAGGCGGACCGGCACCGTGGGGGAGCAGCAGGAGGAGCGCCTGGCCGGACTGGCCCGGCTGCTGGAGGAGGACCCGGCCGACCTCTACGAGAACGCGCCGTGCGGCTACCTGTCGATGGTCCCCGACGGGCGGGTGGTCAAGGTCAACGGCACCTTCTGCGCGTGGACCGGCCACCCGCCCGAGGGGGTCCTCGGCCGCCGGCTGCCCGACCTGCTCAGCGCCGGCGGGCGGGTCTACTACGAGACCCACCTCGCGCCGCTGCTGCGGCTGCAGGGGGCGGTGCGGGAGGTGGCCCTCGACGTCGTCCGCGACGACGGCTCGGTGCTGCCCTGCCTGGTCAACGCCGTCGAGGTGCGCGACGACGAGGGTCGGCCGCTGCTGGTGCGCGCCACGGTCTTCGAGGCCACCTCGCGGCGGCGCTACGAACGGGCGCTGCTGACCGCGCAGCGGGCCGCGGCCGACTCCGAGGCGCGGGCGCGCACGCTGCAGCGCGTCGTCTCCGAGCTGGCCGCCGCGGCCTCGGCCGAGCAGGTCGCCGACGTCGTCGTCCGCCGTGCCCGGACCGCGCTGCAGGCCGGGGGCGCCGGGCTGTGGCTGGCGGTGCACCGGCCCGGTCGCGTGGCGGAGGGGCGGCCGGTGCCGGTCACCCTCGCCGCCGCCGACGGCCTGGCCCCCGAGCTGCTGGCCGCCCTGGTCACGGCAGCCGAGGACGGCGTGGAGCTGGTCCGCACCGGCGGGGTGCGGGCGGTGCCGCTGGGACCGGGGCTGCGCGAGCGGTGGCCGGAGCTGGCCGCGACGATGGCCGAGGCCGGGCAGGAGTCGGTGGTCGTCGTCCCGGTGTCGGCCGCCGACGACCGGCACCTGGGGGCGCTGGTCCTCGTCCTCGGCGTCACCGACGACAGCGAGCTGATCAGCCTGAGCGAGCCCGGCACCCGCGGCGCGCTGGCCCCGGCCGACGCCGACCTGCTCGCGACGCTGGGCCGGCAGGCCGGTCAGGCGCTGGAACGGGTCCGGCTGTACGAGGAGACCGTCCGGCAGGCCGACCGCTCGGCGTTCCTGCTCGAGGCCGCGCGGCTCATGGCCGCCGGGCACGGCATGACCGAGACGGTGGAGGGCCTGGCCGCGCTGGCGGTGACCCGGCTGGCCGACGTCTGCGTGATCGACGTGCTGACCGAGCGCGGGCTGGTCGAGCCGGTGGTGGCGCACGCCGACCCCGCCCGCCGGCACCTGGTCGAGCAGCTGCGCGACCACCACCTGCCGCGCCGCGACGGCAACCACCCCAGCGTGCAGGCGATGGCCGGGCGGCGGACGGTGTGGCTGCGCGGGGTCGACGCCGGCCGGCTCGTGCGCATGGTCACCGGCCCCGGCCACCTGGCGGTGACGCAGGCGCTGGAGCTCACCGACCTCGTCTGCGTGCCGCTGGTCGCCGACAACCGCGCGCTCGGGGTCATCACCCTGGGCAACGACACCCGGCGCGGCCCGTTCACCGAGGCCGACGTCGAGACCGCCGAGCAGCTCGCGCTGCAGATGTCGCAGGGCCTGGAGGTCGCCGCCCGCGTCGAGCTGGAGTCGCGCACCTCGCACGCGCTGCAGGCCAGCCTGCTGCCGCCGGTACCGCCGCACGTGCCCGGGCTCGCGCTGGCGGTGCGCTACCTGCCCGGCAGCCGCGGCGCCGACGTCGGCGGTGACTTCCACGACGTCGTCCCGCTGCCGGAGGGCGACGTCGCCCTGGCCGTCGGGGACGTCGTCGGCCACGACGTCACCGCCGCGGCGACCATGGGCCAGCTGCGCAGCGTGCACCGGGCGCTGCTGGCCGACCGGCCGGGCCCGGCGGAGCTGGTCGAGCGGCTGCACGGCAGCTGGCCGCTGCTCGGGCTGCCCCGCATGGCCACGGCGCTGTTCGCGCGGCTGGACCCGGCCACCGGGGCGCTGCGGATCGCCTCGGCCGGGCACCTGCCGCCGCTGGTGGTGGGCGGCGGCCGGGCCGAGCTGCTCGGCGTCGTCCCCGGCCGGCTGCTGGGCGCGCCCCCCGGACCGGCGCCGGAGTGGTCGGGGGAGCTGCCGGTGGGCGCCACGCTGGTGCTCTACACCGACGGGCTGGTCGAGAGCCGCACCGCCGACCTCGACGCCGGCCTGGCCCGGCTGCGGGCCGTCGCCGTCGAGGGTGCCGGCCGCGCCCCGGCCGACCCGGACGAGCTCTGCGACCGGCTGCTGGCCGCGCTGACCGGCCCCCGCCGGGCCGACGACGTCGCGCTGCTGGCCCTCACCCGGTTGACCTGAGACCCCTCCAGGGGGTGTCTGACGGACCTCCAGCCTCGGTAGCACCGCCCAGGCGGCGCTCCGCTGCGTTCGAGGCGCCGCCGGATACGAACCCGGTATCCGGCGACGCCTCGGCCTTGCGGAGCAACCCCCTGACCGGCGCTCCCGTCGGCATGGGTCCGTCAGACGCCCCCTAGCGGCCGGGGCCGCCCGGGCGGACCATCCCCGTAGCCGACACCGAGGAGGCGGCCGTGGGACCTGGCGACGAGGACGACGCCCCGCGGCGGGCGCCCGGTGACGACCTCGCCAACGCCCTCGACGGGGCCGGCGGCGACCTCACCGTCTCCGCCGACGCGATGCGCTGGTCGCCGGACCAGGCGGCGACGCCGGCACCGCCGCGCGCGCTGCCCGGCGTCGACGTCGCCGTGGGCATCGGGGAGTTCCTCGGCTTCGACGCCGCCGCCCTGCGTCGGCTGGTGTCCGGCGTGGCGACCCGGCTGGCCACCGCCGCCGGCGACGCCGTCGCGGAGCTGCGCCAGCTCGCCGCCGACCGCCTCCCGGGCGACGACCGCCGCTGACCCTGCCGGGCGCGCACCGCCCGGTGCGCTGTACAACCGTGGCGGAGCACTGCCACGCCGACGTGGGGGGACCGGAGTCCACATGAGCACCGACCAGCTGACCCTGGCGCCCGCGCCACCGTCCGAGGCCGCCGAGCAGGTCCGCCTCGAGGTGCGGCAGTTCCTCGCCGAGGAGCTCGCCGCCGGCACGTTCACCACCCACGTCGACACCTGGTTGTCCGGCGTCGACCCCGACTTCTCGCGCAAGCTCGGCGCCCGCGGCTGGCTCGGCATGACCTGGCCGAGGGAGTACGGCGGCCACGAGCGCACCGCGCAGGAGCGCTACGCCGTCACCGAGGAGCTGCTCGCCGCCGGCGCACCGGTGGCCGCGCACTGGATCGCCGACCGGCAGTCGGGGCCGAACCTGCTGCGCTACGGCACCGAGGCGCAGCGCAAGGAGATCCTGCCGCGCATCGCCGCGGGCGAGTGCTACTTCGTCATCGGCATGAGCGAGCCCGACAGCGGCTCCGACCTCGCCTCCATCCGCACCCGCGCCACCCGCAACGCAGACGGCGACTGGGTGGTCAACGGCGCGAAGGTGTGGACGAGCAACGCCCACCACTCCCACTACGGCATCGTGCTGGTCCGCTCCGGTCCGCCCGGGGAGGGCCCCCGCGGCAAGCACCAGGGGCTCACCCAGCTGCTGGTCGACCTGTCGCTGCCGGGCATCACGGTCAACCCGATCCGCATCCTCGACGGCGGGCACCACTTCAACGAGGTCGTGTTCGACGACGTCGTCGTCCCCGGTGACATGCTGCTCGGCGTCGAGGGCGCCGGCTGGCACCAGGTGACGGCGGAGCTGGCCTACGAGCGGTCCGGACCCGAGCGGTTCCTGTCCACCTGGCCGCTGCTGGCCGAGTTCGGCCGCCGCGCCGCCGCCTCCGGCGACCCCGCGCAGCTGGCGGTGCTCGGCCGGCTGTCGGCGCGGGCGCTGGCGCTGCGGCAGCTGTCGCTGCGCATCGCGGCCGCGCTCGACCGCGGGGAGCTGCCCGACATCCCGGCCGCGCTGGTCAAGGACGTGGGGACGACGTTCGAGCAGGACGTCGTCGACGAGGTGCGGCGGGTGGTCGACGTGCCGGCGTCGCTGGACAGCCCCGACCCGCTCGGGCGGGCGCTGGCCGAGGCGCAGCTGCACGCGCCGGGTTACACGCTGCGGGGCGGGACCAACGAGATCCTCAAGGGGATCGTGGCGCGCGGGCTGGGGCTGCGATGAGCGACCAGGACCTGGTGGTCGCGACCGTCCGGGAGATCCTCGCCGGGCACGAGCCGTTCGTGCTCACCGCCGAGCGGCCGTGGGACGAGGGCCTGTGGGCCGACCTCGCCGACGCGGGGCTGACCGGCGTCGGGCTGCCCGAGGAGGCCGGCGGCTCCGGCGGCGAGCTGGCCGACGCCGTCGCGGTGGTGCGCACGCTGGCCGCGGGCGCCGGCGCGGTGCCGGTGGCCGAGCAGCTCCTCGTCGCCGGGCCCGCGCTGCTGGCTGCCGACCTCGACCTGCCCTCCCCGGAGGAGCCGCTGACGGTCGCCCTGGACGGCGCGGTCACCGCCGAGCCCTCCGACGACGGCGACGGCCCCGGCCGGTTCGTCCTCACCGGCACCGCCACCGACGTCCCGTGGGCCGGGGTCGCCCGGCACGTCGCGGTGCTCGCCGCGCCGCCGGCCGGCATCCAGGGCGCGGTGCTCGCCGTCGTCGACGCCGCCGGCCTCGACGCCTCCCGGGCGGTCAACCTGGCCGGGGAGCCGCGCGGCTCGCTGGTGCTCGACGGCGTCGGCGTACCGGGTGCGCTGCTGTCCCCGGCCGCCGTCGACCTCGTGCGGGCCCGCGCGGCGCTCGCCCGCGCGGTGCAGATCTCCGCCGCGCTCGAGCAGGTGCTGGCCTGGACGGTGCAGTACGCCGGCGAGCGGGTGCAGTTCGGCCGGCCGCTCGGCACGTTCCAGGCGATCCAGGTGGAGCTCGCGCAGATGGCCGGCGAGGTCACCGCCACCGCCGCGCTCGTCGACGCCGCCGTCCAGGCGCTCGACCGCGGCGCGGACACCGTGGTGCTCGCCGCCGCGGCCGCGAAGGTGCGCGCGGGGGAGGCCGTGGAGACCGTCGCGAAGCTCGCCCACCAGGTGCACGGCGCCATCGGCTTCACCCAGGAGCACCGGCTGCACCACCTCACCCGGCGCTGCTGGTCGTGGCGCGACGAGGCGGGTACCGAGCTCTCCTGGGCGCGCACGCTCGGCGCCGGCCTGGTCGCCGCCGCCCCCGACGACGTCTGGCCGGCCTTCACCCGGGTGGTGTGAGCTCCCGGGCGCCGGCCGGCTGGCGCCTCAGACCGTCTCGGGGATGCGGAGGTGGGCGAGGACGAGGTCGAACTCGTCGTGGTCGACGACCTCCATCCGCATGAGGCGGGCGAAGTCGTCCCGGCTGGCGCGGGCGTGGGTGCGGCTGGCGGCCATGGACTCGCGGTCCTCGAACGTCACCGCCGAGACGCCCAGGCCCAGCTCCCGGTCGAGGAACAGGCTCACGCTGCAGAAGCCGCCGTAGCCCTCCATCCGCGGCACCATGATCGTCCGGTAGGCGTCGAGGATGCGGTCGACGTCGTCGGGGTCGGCCCGCGTCCACGTCACCCGGGTGCACGCGCCCGACGGCGCCTCCGAGCGGCGGTGCATCACCGCGATCTCCCACTCGTGCACCTCGGGCGGGCCGCCGAAGATGCTGCCGGCCCGCTCCCGCAGTCCCTTGACCCCGTCCTCGCTGGCGGCCATCGCCTCGCGGTCACGCCAGGAGGAGGTGACGACGCAGCGTCCGGTCTCGCGGTCGGCCAGCATGGACAGGCCCACGTTGCCCGGCATGCCCGTGATCGCCGGCATGACCTCGTCGCAGACGTAGGCGATGCCGTCGTCGACGGTCATGGGCGTGCCGGTGAGCGTGGTCGAGCGTGCGTACATGCCGTCCTCCTGTCGGACGGCGGCACCCGCGCGGCACCGCCGCGTGCCTCAGCTTCCTCGGCCGGCGGTGCCAGCGGAAGCCCCCGCCCGTCAGCGGCGGGTGATGTCCTCCCGCCGGCCGCGCGGCGAGGTCCGCGGCGGCCGGCGGCCGCTGGCCATCACCAGGCCCAGCACGCGGTAGCGGTGCGGCCGGTGCGGCGCCAGCAGCTCGAGCATCGCTGCGTCGTCGCCGCGCGGCCGGCCGGCGAGCACCCACGTCACCAGCGACGGGATGCCGCTGTCGCCGGGTACCACGGCGTCGCGGTCGCCCCAGGTCAGCGCGGCCAGGCAGCCGCTGGTCCACGCGCCGACGCCGGGGAGGGCGCGCAGCGCCGCCGTGCCGGCCGCGACGTCGCCGTCGGCGAGGTCCTGGTGCCCGGCCAGCGCGGCGCCGGCGGCGACGAGCGTCTGGGCCCGCCGGCGCTCCAGGCCGAGGAGGTGCAGGGCGGGGGAGGACAGCCGGGCGAGCGTGGCCGGTGCCGGCGGCACCCACAGCCCGGGGACGCCGGGAGCGGGCGAGCCGTGGGTGGTGACCAGGCGGCGCCACTGCTCCGCGGCGTCGAGTCGGCTGATCCGCTGCTGCACGACCAGGCAGGCCAGGTCGTGCCACAGCGTGCCGGTGCGGGCGATGCGCCGCCGGCCGTGCCGCCGCCACAGGTCGCGCAGCGGCGGGCCGGCGGGGTCGAAGCCGGTCACGTCGTCCTCGCAGCCCAGCAGCCGGGGTGCGCGGTCGAGCAGCCAGCCGGCGCCGTCCCCGGACGCCTCCACCCGGGCGGTACCGGAGCCCGGCTCCCAGGTGACCACGACGGTCCCGGTGCCCTCGGGTGTGCAGGTGGCCCGCTCGAACCGCCCGGGGGACAGCCGCGCCGTCGGGTCGCGCGGCAGCCAGACGACCGAGCCCAGCGTGGCGGCGAGGTCGACGTCCCCGGTCGGCACCACGCGGACGGAGGGTCGGGGCGCGGCGGGCACCCGCCGATACTGCACCCGTGCCGACCGCCCTCGTCCTCGTCCACGACGCCGACCCCTCCCGCGGCGCCCGGCTGCCCGGCACGCTGCGGCCCGCGCTGGAGGCGCAGGGGCTCACGGTCGTCGTCGGCACCACCGTGGGGCCGTCGCCGCTGCTCACCGACCTGCCCGACCCCGCCGGCCTGCGCACGCTCGTGGTGATGGGCTCCGGGGCGGCCGCCTACGACGACGCGGTGCCGTGGCTCGGGACCGAGCTGGCCTACCTGCGGCGGGCGGTCGACGCCGGCACGCCGGTGCTCGGGGTCTGCTTCGGCGGGCAGGCGCTGTCGCGGGTGCTGGGCGGGGAGGTGTCGCAGGCCCCGGCCGGCGAGCACGGCTTCCTCGACGTCGAGACCGCCGACCCCGCGCTGGTGCCGGCGGGCCCGTGGTTCGAGTACCACGGCGACCGGTTCACCGTTCCGCCCGGCGGGGTCGAGGTGGCGCGGACCGGGCGCGCGGTGCAGGCGTTCACGCACGGCCCGCACCTGGGCGTGCAGTTCCACCCGGAGATCGACCCGGGCGCCTTCGCCGCGTGGGAGGAGACCTGGGCGCTCACCGGCCCGCCGCCGCCGGAGGCCGCCGCGCTGGTCCCGGGGCTGCGGCGGGAGATCGCCGAGCGGGCGCCCGAGGCGGCCGCGGCGTGCGCGCGGCTGGTCGCGGCGTTCCTCGCCCGCGCCGACGCCCTCACCGGGCCGGCCGCCGCACCGGCAGCATGAGCGGCGTGAGCGCTGACCGGCACGGCCACACCCACCGCCTCGACCTGGCCGACCCGACCGTCCGCGAGTGGGACGCGACCGTCGTCGCCGTCGACCCGGAGCGGGGCGTCGTCCTCGACCGGTCGGCCTTCTACCCGGGCGGGGGCGGGCAGCCGCCGGACGAGGGCGTGCTGCTGTGGGGCGGGGTGCGCACCCGCATCGCCGGCACGGTCAAGGGCGACGACCTGTACCTGGTCCCCGTCGAGGGCGACCCCGTGCCCCCGCCGGGGACGGCGGTCCGCGGCGCGCTCGACGACGAGCGGCGCACCGCGCTCATGCGCACCCACTCGGGGCTGCACGTGCTCACCGGGGTGGTGCTGCGCGACTTCGGGGCGAAGGTCACCGGCGGCAACATGGAGCCGCTGAGCGCGCGCATGGACTTCGACCTGCCCGAGGTGCCCGCCGACTTCCGCGACCGCATCGCGGAGGCGGTGAACGCCGAGATCGCCGCCGACCGGCCGATCGAGGTGCGCACCCTGCCGCGCGACGAGGCCTACGCGATCCCCGACCTCATCCGCACGGCCACCGACCTGCTGCCGCCCGACATCGAGCAGGTGCGCGTGGTCGACATCGTCGGCCTCGACCTCCAGGCCGACGGCGGCACGCACGTCGCGTCGACGGCGATGGTCGGCCGTGTCGAGGTGGTCAAGCTGGAGAACAAGGGGCGGGGGTTCCGCCGGATCCGGATCCGGATCGTGTGATGCGAGTTTGTGATCCACGAGCGGTCGGAACTCAACCGCTCTAGTCTGCTCGTGTGCGGGGAGCAGACTCGGCACCGGCTGCGGGTCCTGCAGCTGCCGTGCCGTGGCTGCAGAGGATCCTGCTGCTCGCCTGCCTGGTGACCGGCCTGTACGCCGTGGTGCTCCTGGTGTCCTCCCCGGCGCGGGCCGAGGACCCGCTCGCTCCCGTCGGCGGTGCGGTGGACGAGGTGACGGCCACCGTCGACGACGCCGCGCAGGTGGTGGAGCCGGTCGCGGAGGCGGTGCCGGAGGCCCCGGCCGAGCCGGAGATCCCGCTGGAGCCGCCTGCCGAGGCGGTGCCGGAGGCCCCGGTGGAGCCGGTGGCTCCGGCTGTCGACCTCCCGGTGGAGCCGTCCGCTCCGGTGCAGCCGCCTGCTCCGGTGGACGTTCCCGCGGAGACGCCTGTTCCGGTCGTCGACGTTCCCGCGGAGACGCCGGAGCCGTCCGCCGACCCGGTGCTCCCGGTCGTCGAGACCGTGACCGAGCCGGTCGCCGAGGTTGTGGAGCCGGTCGTCGAGCCGGTGACCGACCCCGTCGCCGAGGTCGCCGAGCCGGTCGTCGACGCGGCCGCTCCCGGGGTCGGACCGCAGACGCGTCCGGGTCCGCCGCCCGGTCGTCCGGAGCTGCCGCCGGCCGCCGGTGGCCCGGGCGCTCCCGGTGCTCCCGAGCTGCCGCCGGTGGTCGAGCTGCCGCCGGTGGTCGAGCTGCCGCCGGTGGTCGAGCTGCCGCCGGTGGTCGAGCTGCCGCCGGTGGTCGAGCTGCCGCCGGTGGTCGAGGTCCCGCCGGTGGTCGAGGTCCCGCCGGTGGTCGAGGTCCCGCCGGTGGTCGGGGTCCCGCCGGTGGTCGAGCTGCCGCCGGTGGTCGGGGCCCCGCCGGTCGTCGAGCTGCCGCCGGTGGTGGAGGTCCCGCCGGTCGTCGAGGTCCCGCCGGTGGTGGAGGTCCCGCCGGTCGTCGAGGTCCCGCCGGTCGTCGAGGTCCCGCCGGTCGTGGAGGTTCCCCCGGTCGTCGAACTGCCGCCGGTGGTCGAGGTCCCGCCGATCGGTGGACCGCCCGAGCACGCCGGTCCGCCGGTGCTGCCGCCCGTCGTGCTGCCCGTCAACCCACCGGCTCTGCCGCCGGTGGTCGAACTGCCTGTCGACCCGCCGGTGATCCCCCCGGTGGTGCTGCCCGTCGACCCGCCGGCTCTGCCGCCGGTGGTGCTGCCCGTCGATCCTCCGGTGCTCCCGCCGGTCGTGGTCCCCGTCCCGGACGTCATCCCGGACGTCGTCCCGGACGTCGTCGGGCCGGTCGTCGATTCCGGGGTCCCGCCCGTCGTCGTCCTCCCGGGGACCCCCGGCCTGCCCGAGCTGCCGCCCGTGGTCCCGGTCGTCGACCCGGTGGTCCCCGTCGTCCCGGTGCCCCTGCCCGACGTCGTGCCGCCGGTCGTCCCGCCGGTCATCGACGTGCCGGCGATCCCCGAGCAGCCGGGTCTGCCGCCGGTGGTCCCCGTCGTCCCGGTGCCCCTGCCCGACGTGGCCGGGCCGGTGGTCGATGTGGTTCCTCCGGTGGTCGTGGACCCCGTCCTCCCGCCGGTCGTCCCCGACGTCCTCCCGCCGGTCGTCCCCGACGTCCTCCCGCCGGTCGTCCCCGACGTCCTCGAGCCGGTGGTCGAGGTCGTCCAGCCGGTGGTCGAGGTCATCGCACCGATCGTCGAGCAGGTCACCCACACCGCCGGTGCCCCGGCGGAGCCGGCCGTCGCGTCCGACGAGACCGAGGCGCTGGACGCCACGAGCACGACGACCCCGACGACTGCGACCACCTCGACGACGACCCCGACCGCGACGACCACGGCCGCGGCCACCGACGTCGTGGTCGGGGCGGCGCTGTCCGCTGTTGCCGCCGTCGTCGGCACCCCCGTGCAGGTCGTCCTCGCGGACCCGGGAGGGTGCGGGTCGGCCACCGCGGCGCTGGTCGGACCGCCCGCCCGCTCGGCCGGCGGTGGGGACGCCGCGCGCACCCAGCCGGTGACCGACTCGAGCCCGGCGTCGAGGCCGGCGGCCGGCAACCTGCCGTTGACGCCGCGCCTCCCCGACCCGGGCCGCCCCACGTCGCCGGAGTCCCCGCCGGCCGCGCCCGCCGCGCCGACGCTGTCGTCGTCGACCGCGCTCGCCGCCGTCGCGGCGGTCTGCCCGTCCGCGGCACCGCCGGCCGCCTTCTCGCTCGTCCCGGCGCCGACGGCGGCCGCCGCCGTCGCGTCCGCCCACCTGCGCGACCCGTCCTTCTCTCCCGACTGACCTCCCTGCCGGGCGCGCACCAGCCGCCGGGCGAGGTCGGGGCCACCCCGCACCGCACCGCCGGCCGTGCGTCGCCCTCCCGGGCGTGACCCCGACCTGGCCAGCACTGGGCCGGGGCCACCGGGCGGGGAGGTATCGGGGCTGGGGGTTCCGCGCGACGGCCGGCCGTCAGCCCGGCACCCCTGACTTCCCCGCCCACACCCCAGGACGACGGGGGCGGTGGTGACGCCATCGCCTCCGCCCCCGTCGACCTGACACCACGACGCCGCGGACACCACCGCGCGGTGACCACTCCCGCACCGGGCCCGGCGTCGTGCACAGTGCCGCCCGTGACGGCCTTCGTGATCGTGACCGTGCTGGTGGGGGCGTTCCTGATGGTGCTCAGCTCACGGCTGAGCCGGTCGCGGCCACCCGGCCGGCACGCGCGGTCGAGTGGGGGCGACGGCGGGTCGTACGGCGACTCCTCCTGGTCCGACGGCCACCACGGTGGCCACTCCGACTCCGGCGGCTGGGGTGGCGACGGCGGCGGTGGGGACGGCGGCGGAGGTGGCGGCGGGGACTGACCGCCGGGTGGTCATCCCCGCTCGTCGTCGGGACGGTGACCGATGCCCCCGGGACCGTGGTCGGCCGGCACCTCCTCGCCGGACGCGACCGGGCCGGGCGGGGTGCCGTCGCCGAAGGGCGAGCCGCCGAGCTCCTCGCGGCCGTGCGGGGTCAGCCAGTTGCGGGTGTCCGGCCCCATCGGGATGACCTGCGTGGGGTTGATGTCGGCGTGGACGACGTAGTAGTGCTCCTTGATCTGCGGGAAGTCGGTGGTGTCGCCGAACCCCGGCGTCTGCAACAGGTCCCGCGCGTAGCCCCACAGCGCCGGCATCTCCGACAGCTTCTGCCGGTTGCACTTGAAGTGGCCGTGGTAGACGGCGTCGAAGCGGGCGAGCGTGGTGAACAGCCGGACGTCGGCCTCGGTGATCGTTTCGCCCATGAGGTAGCGCTGCGTCGTGAGGCGCTCCTCGAGCCAGTCGAGCGCCGTCCACAGCCGCTCGTAGGCCTTGTCGTAGGCGCCCTGTGAGCCGGCGAAGCCGCACCGGTACACGCCGTTGTTGACCTCGGTGTAGACCCGCTGCATGACGTCGTCCATCTCGTCGCGCAGGTGCTCGGGGTAGAGGTCGGGGGCGCCGTCGCGGTGGTGGGCCGTCCACTGGGTGGAGAAGTCCAGCGTCATCTGCACGAAGTCGTTGGTGACGACGGCCTTGGTCGGGACGTCGACCATCGCCGGCACCGTGATGCCGCGCGGGTACTCGGGGTCGCGGGCGAGGAAGGCCTCCTGCAGCCGCTCGTAGCCCAGCACCGGGTCGCGACCACCCGGGTCGAGGTCGAAGGTCCAGCTGCGCTCGTCGTGCGTGGGCCCGCAGATGCCCATCGAGAACGCCGGCTCCAGGCCGAGCAGCCGTCGCACGATGGCCGCGCGGTTGGCCCAGGGGCAGGCGCGGGCGATGACCAGCCGGTAGCGGTCGGCCTCGACCGGCCACGGGCTCGAGCCGTCGGCGGTGATCCGGTCGGTGATGTAGTTCGTGTCGCGGCTGTACTCCTGGCCGCTGCTGACGTATCCGGATCCGCTGTTGTCGCTCACGCGATCAAGACTGGCCGACACCGCGTGCCACCGCGCGGCAGGGTCTACAGCCGGGACGTCGTCGCCTCGTCGTCCTGCCCGCCGAAGTACCGGTCGAGGACCGCGCGGAAGATCGGCTGCCCCGGGGCGGCGTGGCTGAAGAGCGTCATCGACGAGCGCAGCTTGACCGCGTCGACGGGGCCGAGCACCGCCTCGGGGTCGCGCTGGTCGATCTCGGTGAGCGCCCGGGCGGACTCGACCAGGCGCGGGCCGAGCACCGGGTGGGCGAGGTAGGCGCGGGCCTCGTCGAGGCCGCTGATCGCGTAGTGCTGCGCCGTCGGGCTGCGGCCGAGCCCGGTCACCTGGGGGAAGACGAACCACATCCAGTGGCTCCGCTTGCGCCCGGCACGGAGCTCGGCGAGGGCCTGCGGGTAGGTGCCGTCCTGGGCGTCGACGAAGCGCTGCAGGTCGAACGGGTCGGTCATGGGTGCGCTCCCGAGGTGGTGGTTCGCGCGCGGCCTGTTGATCATCGTCTGCTTGCCGCGCGACACGCCCGTCGTCGGCGCGTCGTCGTGCACGCATCCGATGATCGACGACCCATGGGCTCAGTCGTAGGGGTCGGTGAGGACGGCGGTGGCCTCGACGACGTCGAACGTCGCGGGCGGGCCGTCGGTCGTGGTGGTGCCGGGGACGTCGGCCGGCGCGCTGCCGTCGACGGTGAACGTCGCACCCCAGGTCACCGTGAGGCTCGCCGAGTACGTGCCGGACCGGTAGAGGTGCTCGGCGGCGTGGTCCGGGTAGGCGCCGCCCGGCTCGGTGCTGGTGAGCGTCGGGGCTGCCGGGTCGCCGGTGCGCCAGGTGTACTGCTCGGCCCGGGCGACGATCACGACGGTGAAGCCGCGGATGTCCACGGTGAAGGTCTGTGTGGCCGGCGAGTCGGTCCAGAAGACGACCGGCAGCCCGGACAGGCCGTCGCCCGGCGGCGCGTGCTGGGTGGTCAGCTGCGGGAGCGGGAGGCGCTGGAAGTAGGTGAAGACCTCCTCCGGCGACGGTGGCGGGTTGAGCGCCGTGATGTCGACGCAGGCCGTGCGCACGTCGGTCCAGGCGCCGAGGAGGTCACCCGGGAGGAAGCCTGCGGGCACCGGAATGACCGCGGTCCCGTCCGGCCGGACGACCGGCCGCTGCTGCACGGTGAGGAAGCGGACCACCTGTCCGGGCTCTGCCGGACAGTCCTGGAAGTCGAACGGGGTGCACAGGTCGCCACCGTCCTCCGCGATCACGCAGGGCGGCCGCAGGCGCCAGATGTAGTCGACGATCTCCGCGGCGCTCGCGCCGACGACGGAGCCCACCGCTCCGCTGGTGTAGCCGACGCCAACGTCACCATTGCCAATGTCGGTCTCTCCGCAGTCGAAGAAGGTGCAGGCAGTGGCGGATCCGTCGCGGGTGACGACCAGTACGCCGAGCAGCGTTAGAACCAGTAGTCCGCGGGCGAGTTTCTTCATCCGAGCTGAAACGCCGTGACTGTCCATGATTGCGTGGGAGCCGACCAAGCGAGGACGAGACCGGACCCCAAGTTGGGGGCCGCCTCGCGTCGTTCCTCAAGGACTTGCCCAGCGCTATTGACCAGCGACACCGGCTCGCGTCGGGCACCAAAGCTCAACTCGGCGGTGTCTCCATCGAAGACGGGCGGTGGAACATCGTTGAGGCTCACCTCGCCGCCCACGTATCGGTTGCCTGCGGCCGCCGCATCATCGAGGTTCTTCGCGATGCGCAGGCACTCGTCGCACTCCGGGCCCAGGTCGCGCAGCGGCTGACCTGCGGGAATGGCCTGCTGCCGGTTCAGCAGGTCGATCCAGTAGCGGAGGAAGGCCTCGGCGCCGGCGGCGTCCTGGGTGCGTGCCTCCGGTGGCACGGGGAAGTCGGCCGGCCCGACCACGGGTAGCGCCTCGGTGGTGGGTGCCGCGGACGTGGCCGAGGGCAGGCTGGTGCTGGGGGCCTCGGCGTCCGCGCTGCCGCAGCCGGTGAGCAGCGTCGTCCCGAGTGCGACGGCCGCAGCCGCCAGTCGCATCCCCCCACGGTGATCACGCACGGCTGGGGACGATAACCAGAACGGAGGCGAACGCCGGTCACCCCTGTGGACGAGCCACCCGAACGGCTGCCCGGTCGCCGTCGATCATCGGGTTGTTGCCGCCCGCAGCGGCGTGCCCGCGCGTGTCAGCGGCACCAACCCGATGATCAACTGCAGAGCCCCCTCACGCCGGCAGCAGCGCCTCCAGGCCCTGCTCCGAGTCGGCCGCCAGCGCCCGCCCGACCGCGACCGCGTGCGTCATCCGCAGCGACCCGGCCAGCCACAGCAGCACGTCGTGCAGCCGCAGCCGGGTCAGAGGCCGCCCGAGCAGGGTCGCCGTCGCCGTCTCCAACGCGGTGAACGCGGCGGCGTTGGCGGTCAGCTCCCGGTGGACGACGGCCTCGGGCCCGCTGTCGCCCTCACCCACGTGCCCGTACAACTGCCGCCGCGTGACGCCGTCGAGCAGGGGCACCAGCGCCGGGTGCCGGGAGTGCAGCGCAGCCCGCACGTGCCGGTCACCGACCTCGCGCAGCGCCGCCCCCACCGTCCCGGGCTCCATGAGCACGGAGAACTCGTCGGCGGGCAGCTCCCAGAACGCGCGCCCCGCCGCCCGGTCGACCAGCGTGCTCACCAGCGGCCAGACGTCGTCGAGCGCCGTGCGCACCCGGCGCCACCCGGCCGGGTCGAGCCGGCCGTGCAGGCCCTCCGCGACGAGGACGTCGCGGTCGGTGGGGGAGTCGGCGGTCTCGGGCGGCTGCCCGTCGAAGCGGTCGTGGGCGTAGGCGAGCACCTGCACCCACCGGCCGTGCGGGTGGCTGGGGGAGCGGAAGAACAGCGGACGGCGGCCCCGCGCGTACCCGAGGACGGCGGCCAGCGCGGTCGGCAGCGGGATCGGATCGGGGCCGGTGCTGGGGAGGACGAGGGCGGCACCGCCCCCTCGTCCCCCTGTCACGTCTGTCATTGGTACCCCGTCCGCGGCGCCGATGAGTCCAGGCGTGCCGGGTCCAAGGGCACTGGGCGGGCTGCCGGAGCGGGAGGAGGCTCTCCTCCCGGGCCCGAGCCC
This sequence comes from Geodermatophilus sp. SYSU D00814, assembly GCF_054050055.1. Lineage (NCBI taxonomy): Bacteria > Bacillati > Actinomycetota > Actinomycetes > Geodermatophilales > Geodermatophilaceae > Geodermatophilus > Geodermatophilus sp. SYSU D00814. Next base: position 47,342 of record NZ_JBJGYP010000024.1, on the reverse strand, counting down.
GCGACCCGCCTGTGCCGGAGGTCCCCATGGCCCGCCTGCGTCGTCTCGTCCTGGTCCCGGCCGTGGCCGCCGGCCTCGTCGCGGCGGTGGCCGCTCCCGCCGCGGCCGCACCGCTGACCCCCAGCCGGCCGACGACGCTCGTCATCGAGGACCTGACCTTCCCCTACGGGCCCTGCCCGGACGTGACCGTCAGCGACTTCGACATCCGCCTCAGGATCCAGACGTTCAGCGACGGCGACCGCGTCGTGCAGGAGGTGCGCAACGTCTCCTACAGCGGGACGCTCACCGGTCCGACGGGGACGCAGACGACCTACGAGGGCCACTTCCGGGTCGTCGACTTCTACGACGAGGGCGTCTCCGTCCGGCAGGGACTGGTCGGCAAGGCGATCCTGCCCGACGGCGGCGAGCTCGTGCTGACCGCGGGTCGCCAGGTGCTCGACCTCGGGACGCAGGACGTCGAGGTGGCCGCGGGGAACAACACCTTCGAGGAGTTCAACGTCGCGCTGTGCGGAGCCCTCGGCGCCGAGCCGGCCTGACGGCGGCAGCCCGGCCCCGATGAGTCCGGGCGGGCCGGGCGGTCTGAGGAACGTGCAGACGATCGACCTGGGCCCTGCGGCCGCCGGGGTGGCGCGCGTCGTGGCCGGCATCCGCGACGAGCAGCTGACCGCGCCGACCCCGTGCGAGGGCACGTCCGTCGCCGGGCTCCTCGACCACCTCGCCGGGCTCACCCACGCGTTCCGGATGGCCGCGGAGAAGACGCCGGTCGAGGGCACCGGCTCCGCCGACCCCATCCACCTGCCCGCCGACTGGCGCACCCGCATCCCCGCGCAGCTCGACGCGCTGGCCGCCGCCTGGCGCGACCCGGCGGCGCACGAGGGCACCGCGCGCGCCGGAGGCGTGGACATGCCCGCCGGCGTCGCGGCCGTCGTCGCCCTCGACGAGGTGGTCGTGCACGGCTGGGACCTGGCCGTCGCCACTGGCCAGCCGTACGACGTCGACGACGCCGCGGCCGAGGCGTGCCGCGCGTTCGCCGAGTCCTTCGGCGACGACCGCCCGCCCGGCCTGTACGGACCGGTCGTGCCGGTGCCGGCCGACGCCCCGGCGCTGCACCGGCTGCTGGGGGCCACCGGCCGCGACCCGTCCTGGCGGCCTCCCGGCTGAGCCCTTCGACCCTGGCCGGTTCCGCAGCACGGTGCTGAGGTGCGTGCACACCGCGGGACAGGGGGACACCGTGCGCAGGCAGCTGATGGTCGGGATCGCGGCGCTGCTGCCGCTCGTGACGGTCGCACCGGCGGCCGCCCAGGACGACGCCCCGCTCGGGACGCCGGTGTACCTCGCCCTGGGTGACTCCGTCGCTGCCGGCATCGGCGCGGTGCCCACCGCCCCCGGCTACCCGCAGTTGCTCGAGGAGCTGCTCGACGCCGACTACAACCCGGCGGCGGACAAGGCGACGGGGCGGTCGCTCGCCGACTTCCAGCTCGTCGACCTGGCGGTGCCCGGCGCGACGACGTCGACCCTGCTCGAGCTCCAGCTCCCCGCGGCGCTGGAGCTCATCGCGGCCCGCGACGCCGACCGCGACCCGAAGAACGACGTCGAGGTCGTCACGGTGACCGTCGGCGGCAACGACGTCTTCGCCCCGATCGCGCAGGCCTGCATCACCACCGCGACGCCGGCGGGCTGCCAGGCCACGGTGGACACCGTGCTGGCCGGCGTCCAGGACCGGCTCACCACGATCCTCGGGGAGCTGGTCGCCGCCGCGGGCCGCGACGCCGAGGTCGTGGTGACGACGTACTACAACCCGATCGGCTCCTGCTTCCTGACCGGGATCAACCCGGCCGCGCCGACGATCGCGGACGTCGTCCTGGAGGGCGGGACCGTCCCGGGGGTGCTGTCGGTGCAGAGCGGCCTGAACGACGTCATCCGCCAGGTCGCCGCGGCCACCGGCGCCCAGGTGACCGACCTGTACGGCGCCCTCGGGCCGGAGGACCACGTCGGCGGACGGGACTGCCTGCACCCGAACGCGGAGGGGCACGAGGTGATCGCCGGGGAGCTCTACGCCACCCTGGCCAGGTGAGCGGTGGGGTGACGGCGCCGCCGCCACCCCACCGCCGTCCTCAGGCCTGTCCCGCCTTCTCCTTCTCGTAGCGCTCGGTCATGGTCGCCACGGCCTGCAGCTGCGCGGCGGCGTAGTCCTCGCGCTTGCCCATGGCGTACTCCTTGGCGCCCAGGGTCTGCTGCGCGTGGCTGACCTCGCCGCCCTGGAAGTGCGGCATCACGTGCTGCGCGATGAGCTCCCACGACCGCTTGGTGGCCTGCGGGTTGGCCCACTCGTGGCCGAGCAGCAGCATGGCGCCGAAGCCGCCGGACTGGTCCCACAGCCGCTGCACCTGCGCGCGGGCGTCGTCGACGGTGCCGATCGCGCCGATGCCCGCCTCGTTGATGAAGTCGATCATCTCCTTGGCGTCACCGCCCTCGACCGCCATCTGCGGGAACGCCGCCGTCTTCTGGAAGTAGCGGAACCACGTCTCGATGCCGAACTGGACGTCGGCGTAGGCCTGCTCCCGCGTCTCGGCGATGTGCATGAGCCCGACCAGCCGCCAGTCGCGCCGCGAGACGGTCTGCCCGTAGTGCGCCGCCCGCTCCTCGACGACGTTCCAGTGGTGGGCGAGCGCGTCGAAGCCGTCCTTGGTCAGGGTGGCGCCGATCGACAGCAGCCCGACGCCGTGCCGGCCGGCCATGCGCGGCCCGGTGGGGGAGGCGACGGCGGCGACGGCGATCTCGAAGCAGGGCTGCGTGTAGGGCCGCAGGTGCAGCCGGGCGTTGACCAGGTCGTGCGTGCGTGTCTTCTGCGTGACCGTCTCGCCGCGCAGCAGCCGCATGATGATGTCGAGGTCGACCTCGAGCAGCTCGCGGGTGTCGGTGGGGGTCAGGCCCAGCATCATCGAGTCGGTGGGCAGCGAGCCGGGCCCGCAGCCGAGCATCGCGCGCCCGCGGGTCAGGTGGTCGAGCAGCACCATGCGCTCGGCCACCCAGAGCGGGTTGTGGTACGCGATCGAGGTGACGCCGGTGCCCAGCTTGATGTGCCGGGTGCGCTCGGCGGCCGCGGCGATGAAGATCTCGGGCGAGGCGATGATCTCGGTGCCGGCCGAGTGGTGCTCACCGATCCAGGCCTCGTCGTAGCCGAGCCGGTCGAGGTGCTCGACGAGCTCGAGGTCGCGCTGCAACGCCAGCGTCGGGTTCTCCCCCGGCGGGTGGAACGGGGCCAGGAAGGTGCCGAAACGCAGCCGGTCCATGAGGGTCCTCCTCGGGTCGGGGATGGGCCCATAGTGGTGCACGTCACACCCCGGAGGCCATGCCCTCAGGCCACGACGAAAGCAGTGGACGACGACGGCGCCGCGGTGATGCAGGACCCGATCACGGTGAGCCGGTCTCCGCTCAGCGCCACGCGGCCGAAGCTGGCCTGGCCCTCGCACACCCGCACCGCGCCGAGCTGCTCACCGCTGGCGAGGTCGAGGGTGACGACGCCGGACTCCACCTCGAACCCGGCCACCGGCAGGTAGGCGACGCGGGCATCGGGGGAGACGGCGAGGTCGGCCAGCGGGCTGTCGGTGCCGGGGATGCGGTGGGACGCCGTCACCTCCCCGTCGGAGACGGTGACGACCCGGAAGGGGTCCTCGCCCGAGCCCGCGGTCAGGGTGACCACGGCGGTGCCGTCGTCGGCGATCCGCAGCGCGTTCGGGATGCTGGCCGGGCGGTCGGGCGCCAGCTCGACGAGGTCGCCCGGCGCCAGGTCCGCCGACCAGGTGCCCAGCACGGCGACGTCGGCGAGGTCGACGGCGCGGGCGTCGCTGAGCAGCGCGGTGGGCCCGCCGCCGGGGCTCACGGCGAGGGCGCGGACGGTGAGGCCGGCGTCGACGTCGGCGGTGGCCCGCACGTCGCCGGTCGCGGGGTCGACCGCCGCGAGCCGGCTCTGCGTGGCCAGGTAGAGGCTGCGCCCGTCGGGGGAGAGCGCGGTGGTGTCCCCGGCGACGTCGAGGTCGGTGACGGCCGGCTCCCCGCCGGGCGGGACGGTCGTCAGTCGGCCGGGTGCCGTGACCACGGCGGTGCCGTCGTCGGTGACGAACAGCTGGTCGGCGGGGCCGTCGAGCCGCCGGAGCTCACCGACGCCGTCCTCGTCGACCGGGGCGAGGTAGGTGACGGCCGGGTCGGCGGTGTCGGCGAGCAGGGCGACCGCCCCCTCGGGCCCGGCCGCCAGGTCGAGGACGTCGACGCCGGCCGGTGCGACGGCGTCGAGGTCGACGATGGCCCGCAGCTCCTCGAACGTCCGCGGCGCCGGGACGGGGTCGCCCCGCACCTCCGTGCACCCGGTAGCAGCCATCAGCGCGACGACGGCACAGGCGGCGGCGCGGCGGGTGGTCGGCATGCGGGCTCCGGGGTCGGGAGCCGAGTGTCCGGCCGCCCGGACCGGCGCGGCAACCGCGTGGTCTGATGCTCGGCAGCGGAGCCGGCGCCGGGGCCGGCCCGGAGTCCGGAGGTGCGCTGGTGGCTGACGCCGAGGTCCTGCTCGAGGTCGACGGCGGCGTGGCGGTGGTGACGCTCAACGCGCCCGACCGCCGCAACGCGCTGACGCCGCAGATGGCCGGCGAGCTCATCGACGTCTTCGAGCAGGTCGACGCCCGGCCGGAGGTCGGCGCGCTCGTGGTGCGGGCGGTGGGGCGGTCGTTCTGCGCCGGCGGCGACGTCGGCACGCTGACCTGGGCCGGCAAGGACCCCGCGGCGCCGGACGCCTACGAGGGCATGGGCCGGATCTACGACTCCTTCTACCGGCTCGGGCAGGTCCGCGTCCCCACGATCGCCGCCGTGCGCGGGTCGGCCGTGGGCGCCGGCATGAACATGCTGCTGGCCACCGACCTGCGGATCGTCGCGCACGACGCCCGGCTGCTGGCCGGCTTCCTCAAGCGCGGCATGCACCCCGGGGGCGGGCACTTCGTCATCCTGTCGCGGCTGATCGGGCGGGAGGCGGCCGCGGCGATGGCGCTGTTCGGCGAGGAGGTCGACGGGCGCCGCGCGGTCGAGCTCGGGCTGGCGTGGGAGTCCCTCGACGACGCCGCCGTGGAGGACCGCGCCCTCGAGCTGGCCCGCCGGGTGGCCGCCGACCCCGAGCTGGCGCGGGTGGCCGTGGGCAACTTCCGCAAGGAGGTCGTCAACGGCGCGGTGAGCTGGGAGGTCGCCACCCAGTTCGAGCGTCCGGCGCAGATGTGGTCGATGCGCCGCCAGGCCCGGCAGGACTGACGCCGGTTTCGGGACCCGCGCCGCTTCGTGTTCCGACGGTGACGGTCGGCAATTAGAGTCACTACACGTGAGCGCCGCCGTCCCGACGCCCCGCCCGTCCACGTCGGTGCTGCCCGACCCGCGTCCCGCGGTCGCCGACGCCCGACGGCTCGCCGCCCTCGCCAGCTACCGGATGCCGGGGCACGCCGGGATCGCTGACCTCGACGCGGTGGTGTCCTACGCGGCGCGGACGGTGGACGCGCCGATCGCGCTGATCAACCTGGTCGGCACCGACGAGCAGTGCTACCCGGCCGAGCGCGGCGTCGACGTGCCGTACTCGCACGTGCGCGACGAGGAGTCGTTCTGCGCGTACGTGGTGGCGCTGCGGGCGCCGCTGCAGGTGCCCGACGCGCTGGCCCACCCGGTGTTCCGGCACACCCCGGCGGTGGCCGCAGGCGTGATCCGCTCCTACCTCGGGGTGCCGCTGGTCGACGAGGACGGCTTCGTGCTCGGCGCGCTGGCCGTCGTCGACGACGTCCCGCGCCAGTACACGCCGGCCGAGCAGGAGGTGCTCGAGATCCAGGTCCGGCTGGTGCGCGGCGTGCTGTCGCTGCGGCGGCAGGTGGCCGCGCACCGGTGGGACGGCGAGCTGCTGGGTGTGCAGGGCCGCGTGCTGGAGGCGGTGGCGGCCGGGCTGCCGCTGGCGGAGGTGCTGGAGGTGCTGGCCGACGCGGTGGCGGCAGCGGCTGCCGACGCCGACGCCGCCCAGCGGGTGCGGCTGCAGGAGGCCGTCGACCGGCTGACCGCGGTGGCCAGCCGGGCCGACGGGTGGCGGCAGGCGCTGCTGCGCTCGGCGCGGCAGGACCCGCTGACCGGGCTGGCCAACCGCAGCCACCTGCTCGACACCGGCCGGGTGGCGCTGGCGCCCGGCGGTGCGGTGCTGTTCGTCGACGTCGACCGGTTCAAGGAGGTCAACGACCGCGGCGGGCACGCGGTGGGCGACGCGCTGCTGGTCCGGCTGGCCGAGCGACTGCGCCGGCACGTGGAGCGGGAGCTGCCGGGTGCCGTGGTCGGCCGCCTCGGCGGGGACGAGTTCGTCGCCGTCCTGCCCGGGGTCGACGCGGCCACCGCCGAGGCGCTCGGGCACGGGCTGGCCGCCGCGCTGGTCGACGAGGTCGACGTCGGACGGCGCACCGTGCGGGTGTCGGCCAGCATCGGGCTGGCGATGGCCGCGCCGGGGGCGAGGCTCGACGAGGTCCTCTCCCTGGCCGACCGCGCGATGTACGGCGCGAAGGAGCGCGGCCGCGGCGTGCTGCACGTCGTCGAGCCCGAGGGCCTGGCGAGCTAGCACCCGCGGGAGCCACCGCCGTCGTCCACGACGAGCAGGTCCACGTGGTGGGTGTCGCCGTCGCGGCCGATCTCGACGTCGACGGCCCAGGTCTGCGACGACGTCCGGCGGACCTCCCCGACCGAGACGGTGTAGCCGGCGTCGTACTGCTCGACCAGGGCCTCGACGGCGTCCTCGATGCGGACGGGCCGGTCGGCTGCCTCCGGTTGCCGCTGGGCGGCGGCGCACAGCTGCCGCCACGAGAGCAGCCAGTCGGGGCGCTGGACGGCCGGGTGCTCCTCGACCGCCTGCAGTGGCGGGTCCGGGTCCGGGTCGGGGGCGAGGGCGCGGTGGGTGAGGACGCCGGCCGCGGCGAGCAGCAGCGCGAGCAGCACCGCGCCGGCGACCGCGAGGGCGGGGGAGCGCCCGGTGCGGGCGTGCGGGTCGACGATCCAGTCGCCCGGGCCGGGGGACCAGCCGTTCGGCGCCGTCACCGCCGGCTGTCCCCGGCCCGCAGCAGGAACGAGGACGGCACGTCGACCAGCGGCTCGACCCGGCCCCCGGCGGCCAGGTGCAGGCTCCAGGTGCCGTCGAGCGCGCCGTCGAGGACCTCGTGCAGGGCGCCCACCCACTCGCCGTCGTCGTCGGTCTCGACCGGCTCGCCGGGACGGCACAGCGCCAGGGCCAGGTGGGCGCCGTCACCGGTGAGGTGGGTGCCCACCTCGGCGTGGACGTCGAGCACCCTGCTCAGCAGTCCCCGGTCGGGCTCGACCGGGACGTCGTCGACGGGGAGCACGACCGGGGACTGCCGGCCGTCGGCGCCCAGCCAGGTCAGCCAGAGGCTGCGGCGGACGGAGGTCGACGGGGTGAGGAGGGAGACCCAGCGGCGGGTCAGCGCCTGGGAGGAACGGACGGGGACGTCGGCGAGCGCAGGTGTGGTCACGCGGCACACCGTGGCAGCCCCGGAGGACGCGCCCCCGGGTTTTCCACAGGCCGCCGTCGGTCAGGTCAGGTGTCGGCGGAACCAGTCCAGCTGCGCGGGCGCCGAGCGCGCGAACGCCTCGCCGGTGTAGGCCTCGAAGTGGCCGACCGGCAGCACGAGCAGCTCCTTCGGGTGCCGGGCCCGCTCGTAGTAGTCGAGGGTGAGGTCGGCGACGGTGAGGTGGTCCTGCGCGGCCACCACCACCATGAGCGGGGTCGGCGCGATGTCGGCGATGTAGGCGCCGGGCTCGTACTCGACGAACATCTCCACCGAGCGCAGCGTGACCTCGTTGCGCCAGGTGCTCGCCCGCTCCTGGATCGGGCCGAAGAAGAACTCCGAGGTGTCGGCGGTGGGCAGCGCGCACACCTCGGCCGGGTCCTTCTCCCAGGTCACCTGCATCATCTCCGGCGGCTTGCCCGCGTAGCGGGCGGCGCGGTCGGCGTCGAACACCGCGCGCAGGTCGGCGAACTGGTCGGCGCGGATCAGCCGCCGCGCGTTGGCCAGCCCGCTCACCAGGGGCACCTGGGAGACGACGCACTTCACGCGGCGGTCGATCGCCCCGACGACGAGCACGTGGCCGCCGGAGTACGAGGACCCCCAGATCCCGATGCGGTCGGGGTCGCACCACGGCTGGGTCTGCGCCCAGGTGATCGCCGTCCGGTAGTCGCGGACCTGCTGCCACGGGTCGATCTCCCCGCGCGGCTCGCCGTCGGATCCGCCCAGGTTGCGGTTGTCGTAGACCAGCACGCCGAGCCCACCGGCGGCGAAGTGGTCGGCGAAGTCGTCCAGGAACATCTCCTTGACGGCGGAGAAGCCGTGCGCCATGACGACGAGGGGGCGGCGCGCGTCGGCCGGCCCGTCGTCGGGGGCGTGGTGCCAGCCGCGCAGGGTGACGCCGTCCTCGGTCCTGAACTCGATGTCCTCTCGCATGCCGCCGACCGTGGCCGCTGCCGTACGCGGCGTCGCGGCGGTCCCTGCACGTCCCGCGGCGATGCCTGCAGGTCTTGCCGCCCCGCCCGGCCGGAGGGTTGGCTGCGCCGCGGGAGGTCCCCATGACGCTGGCCACCGAGGGCCGGGTCGAGGTCGCCCGGTACCGCGTCGGCGACCTGGCGCTGCTCGACCGCCGCTGCGGCCCGGGCGCGCGGCCGGCGGCGGCCGACGACGGCGTGGTGGGGGTCAGCTTCGTCCGCGAGGGCCGCGAGGTCGTCGAGGTGGGGGCGGCGCGGTTCGTCGCCGGCCCGGGGTCGGCGGTGCTGTGGCGGGCCGACCAGCCGGTGCGCTTCCGGGTGCCGGGCCGGCTGCACGAGTGGACGCTGCTGGCGCCGTCGTCCCGGCTGCCCACCGCTGTCGGCGGCCCGCTCGACGCCACGGCCGCCGGGCTGCTCACCGCCCTGGTGGGGACGGCGCTGGCGAGCGCCGGCGCGCTCGGCGGACGGCTGGGGCAGCCGGTGGCCGACGCGCTGGTCGACCTGCTGGCCGGGGCGCTGACCCCGGTCGACGACGACCCGGCTTGGGCGCGGGTGACCGCCCACGTCGCCGCCCACCTGCGCGAGCCGTCCCTCTCCCCGGCGGCGATCGCGGCGGGCGCGTACGTCTCGGTGCGCTCGCTCTACGGCTTGTGCGCCGCCCGCGGCACGACCCCGGCCGGCTACGTGCGCCGGCTGCGGCTGGAGGGCGCGCGGCGCGAGCTGGCCCGGCGCGGCACCGCGGTGACCGTGGCCGCGGTGGCACACGGGTGGGGCTTCGGCGACCCCGCCACGTTCGGCCGGGCCTTCCGGGCGGCGTTCGGGTGCACGCCGGGGGACGTCCGCCGAACTTGACCTCTCAATAGTGGAGAGTAGTATCCATCATTGTGAGAACTGCCCCGCCGCTGGTCGCACCACTGTTCCGCTCGGACGGACAGGCGCGACTGCTGGCGGAGCTGTTCCTGTCGACGGAGGACGAGCTCAACCTCAACGAGCTGGCCACGAGGGCCGGGCTGGCGTACGGCACGGTCCACCGCGAGGTGCGCCGGCTGCTCGAGGCCGGGCTGCTCTCCGAGCGGCGGGTCGGTCAGGCCAGGTTCGTCCGGCCCAACCCCGGATCCCCGCTGACCCGGCCGGTCCGGGACCTGCTGCTGGTCTCTGCAGGCCCGGTCCCGCTCCTGGCCGCCGAGCTGGGCGCCGTCGCCGGCGTGCACGCGGCGTTCCTCTACGGCTCGTTCGCCGCCCGGATGCGCGGCGAACCCGGTGAGGCGCCGAACGACATCGACGTCATGGTGGTCGGCACTCCCGACCCCATGGCCGTCTACGAGGTGTGTCAGCGCGTCGGCGACCAGGTCGGCCGCGAGGTGAACGCGACGATCATGACTCCGGACGAGCTCGAGCGGCACAGCGGCTTCCTCGCCCAGGTCCGGCGCAGCCCGGTCGTGCCGGTCCTCGGGGACCTGCCGTGGCGGTGACACCCCTCACATCGGCCCAGCAGCGCGCCGTCGAGGACCTCGTGGCACAGCACCGGCTCGAGCGGGTCCCCGTCGACGAGCAGCGGTGTGCGGCGTTCCTGGACCAGGCGGAGACGGCGCTGAGCGATCTGCCGAACGTCGTGCACGCGCAGAACCGCTACAACCTCGCCTACGACGCCGCCCACGACGTCGGCGAGGCCATGCTCGCGGCGTACGGCTTCCGCACCAGGCACGGCCCTGGCCAGCACGACGCCCTCGGCCGGTTCCTGGCGGCGATCTTCGACACCCCACCGGAGAACGCCGTGTCCCAGCACTACGACCGCATGCGTCGGGACCGCAACCGGCAGCGCTACAACGCCCAGCCGATCACGGCGGCGGCGGCGACCGCGGCCGCAGCCACGGCCACGACCCTGTTCCGCGCCGGCCGGACTCGTGTTCGCGGGGACGCCTGACCCGGGGACCGGTCAGACGGTCTCGGGGACCCGCAGGTGGGCGAGGACGAGGTCCATCTCGGCGACGTCGACGATCTTGGCGCCCATGGCCTGGGCGAACTGCTCGCGCAGGGAGCGGGCGTGGCGGCGCACCAGCCCGGCGGCGTCGCGGTTCTCGAAGCTGGTCACGCTGACGGTCCGGGCTGCGCGCCGGTCGACCAGCATGCTGACGCTGCAGAAACCCGGCAGCTCCCGGAGCTTGGGCAGCAGGTTGTCCCGGTAGGCGTCGAGCAGGTCGTCGAGGTGGTTCGGTGCGATCCGGGCCCAGGTGACCTGCGCGCCGGCGCCGTCCCCGGCCGGGCGGTCCCGGTGCAGGACGGCGATCTCCCACTCCTGGACGTCGGCGTGCTCGCCGCCGAGGGTGTGCAGCAGGCGGTGCTGGACGGTGCGGTCCTCCGCGGCGGTCGCCCTCATGGCCCGCTCGTCCTGCCAGGCGGTGGCGACGATGCACCGGCCGGCCGCGCGGTCGGCGAGCAGCGAGAGGCCGACGCAGCCCTCGGCCCGCTCGGACGCCGGGAGCACCTCGTCGCGCACGTAGCCGATGGCGGCGTCGAGGTGGGCGGGGTTGCCCCGGATGCTGGTCGACCGTGCGTGCATGCCGCCGCTCCTCGCGATGAGACGGGACGCCCCTGCGGCGCCGCCGCGCGGCCCACTCTGCCGGTCCCGTCCGGGCGGGGCCAGGGAAACGGAGCGGGGGCGCGCCGGGGCGCTCGTGCCACGGCCGGACGGGCGTCGTGGCCTAGCGTGAGCCGGTCGTCCTCGCCGCGCGCCCGTGCCGGATCGAGGACCCCGCGACCGTCGTCTCGTCCAGGGAGCCCGCAGCGTTGTCCGGCACGTCCTCCGGTAGGCCTCTCCGCGCGCCGTCCACAGGGAACCTGCTGGCCGACTGCGAGCGGTGGTGCCGCGACAACCTGCCGCCCCGCCCGAGGCGGCCGCACACGGCGCCGTTGCGGGTCGTCGCCGGTGGGGGAGCCGACCGGGCGTCGTCGCGGTGCGGCGGCTTCCGGCCGGGGCCCGGCTGGCCGGGCTCGGCGGTCGCGCGCACCGGCACCTGAGGTCGCCGGCCGACCAGTCGCGTCAGTGGACGGCGCGCTCTTGCCCGGCCCAGTACGGCTTGCGCAGTTCGCGCTTGAGCACCTTCCCGGCGGCCGACAGCGGCAGCGCGTCGACCAGCTCGATCGACCGCGGCACCTTGTAGCCGGCGATGCGCTCCTCGCAGAAGTCGTGCAGCTCCTCCAGCGTCACGGTGGCACCGGACGCCGGGACGACGACGGCGTGCACCCGCTCGCCCCAGGTCTCGTCGGGGACGCCGATGACCGCGCACGTGGCCACCGCCGGGTGCTGCGCGACGACGCTCTCCACCTCGACCGAGTACACGTTCTCCCCGCCGGAGATGATCATGTCCTTGATGCGGTCGGTGAGGTACACGTAGCCGGCGTCGTCCATCCGGCCGGCGTCGCCGGTGTGCATCCAGCCGCCGCGCAGCGCCTCGGCGGTCTCCTCCGGCCGGTTCCAGTACCCGAGCATCAGGTGTCCGCCGCGGACGACGATCTCGCCGACCTCGCCGCGCGGCAGCTCGACGTCGTCCGGGCCGACCACGCGCACCTCCGCGTGCGGGGCGGCGCGGCCGACCGAGCGGCGGTGCCGCGGGTCCTCGTGGTCCTCGGCCGTCAGCAGGGTCGCGACGGGCGCGAGCTCGGTCATGCCGTAGGCCTGCATGAAGCGGGCGTTGGGCAGCGTCTTCACCGCCCGGCCGAGCAGCGCGTCGGACATGGGCGAGGCGCCGTACATCACCCGGCGCACGCTGGTCAGGTCGAACTCGTCGACCCGCGGGTGGTCGGCCACCAGCTGGATCATCGTGGGCACCAGGAGCAGGTCGGTGATGGCGTGCTCCTGCACGGCGGTGAGCACCGCGACCGGGTCGAACACCGGGATCATCACCTGCGTGCCGCCGACCACGCCGCCGCTGACCCAGGTGGAGAAGGCGGCGAGGTGGAACATCGGCGCGGCGTGCAGCAGGACGCCCTCGCGGGCGAAGTGCTCGGTGGCCAGCCCACCCATGGACGACGTCAGCAGGTTCTCGTGGCTGAGCATCACGCCCTTGGACCGGCCGGTGGTGCCGCCGGTGTAGAAGACGCCGGCGAGCTCGTCGCCGCCGCGGCGGGCGTCCTCGACCGGCTCGCTGTCGGCGACCAGTTCCTCGAAGGAGAGCATGCCCTCGGGCGTGGGCCCGTCGCCGGCGTGGACGACCTCCCGCAGCGCCGGGTGGGCCGCCCGGATGCCCTCGACGTGCCCGGCGAACAGGTCGTCCACGACGAGCACCTGCGCGTCCACCTCGACCAGCGACTCCGCGATCTCCGGCACGCTCCACCGGATGTTGACCGGCACGACGACGCCACCGGCCCACAGCGTCGCGGCGAGGAACTCGTGGAAGCGGTCGGAGTTCAGCGACAGGATCGCCGCGCGCTCGCCGTCGCGGATGCCGAGCCGCTGGAGTGCCCCGGCGAACCGCGCGATCCGGTCGACCGACTCGGCGTTCGTGCGGGTGCGGCCGGCGCAGACGGTGGCGACGTCGTCCGGTCGCTGCTGGACGTGGCGGTGCAGACCCTGGGTGAGGTACACGGCGCTGGCCTCCGTTCGGGTGGGTCCGGATCCTGGCGCCGACGGCGGCTGCGCCGACAGAGGCGGACGGCCCGGTCAGCCCAGGACGAAGGCGGTGGTCGTGGGCCCATCGGTGCCGAGGCAGGAGCCGACGACGGTCAGCGTGCCGCCGTCGGCTGCGAGGGCCCCGAAGGCGCCGGCACCGCCGCACAGCCCGACGACGCCGGTGCGCTCGCCGGTGCCGACGTCGACCGCCGTCAGCTCGGCCGGGTGGTAGGACGCCGACAGCACCAGGTAGGCGATCCGGCCGACGACGGCGACGTCGAGGGCGGTGGCGTCGGTGCCCTCCAGCTCCGCGAGGGTGCGCACCCGGCCGCCAACGACGGTGACCAGCCGCCCGGCGTCCCGCGCGTCGTTGACGTAGGCGGCCACGACGACGGTGCCGTCGTCCGTCACCTGCAGCGCGGTGGGCGTGCCCACCCGCTCCGGGACGACGGTCACCGGGTCGCCGTCCGGCCGCAGCTCGGGGGTGAGGCGCAGCAGCAGAACGCCGTCGTCCGGGTCGTCGGCCAGCGCGAACAGGTCGCCGTCGGGTGCGCGGGCGAGGTGGGTGACCGGGGCGGGCGCCTCCGCGGTGGCCAGGACGGCGCCGGTGGAGGGGTCGACGGCGGTCAGCCGGGTGCCGCGGGCGAGGACGACTGCGTCGCCGTCGAGGAGGGCGGCGGTGGGCGGTCCGTCGACCGGCAGCGGGAGGGCAGCGCCGCCGACCGGCGTCAGCGCGGTGCCGACGACGAGCGGAGTGCCGTCGCCGATGACGAGTTCGCTGCCCGGATCGACCAGGGTCGGGGCGCCGCCGTTCAACAAGACGAGCCAGCGCCGGTCGGCGTCGCCGACGAGCACGAGCGGACCGGCGAGGTCGTGGACGACGACGTCGGTGCCGACGGCGGCGTCGAGGTCGACGGTGCGCAGGACCCGGGGAACGTGCGGGTCGACGCCGCCCGTGCAGCCGGCCGCGAGCAGCACGGCCAGCGCGACGGCGGCGCGCCGGTCAGTGTGCGGCGGGGACCCGGTCGGCCGACGCGATGAACTCCCGGACGACGGGCGCGATCTCGGCCTCCCAGCGGGAGCCGCTGAAGACGCCGTAGTGCCCCACGCCGTGCTGCAGGTGGTGGCGCTTGCGCTCGGCCGGGATGCCGGTGCACAGCCGGTGGGCGGCCTCGGTCTGGCCGGGGGAGCAGATGTCGTCGTTGGCGCCCTCGACGGTGAGCAGCGCGGTGTGCCGGATGGCGCCGGGGTCGACGCGCCGGCCCTGCCAGGTGAGCCGACCGCGGGGCAGCTCGTGCCGCATGAAGATGCGGTCGACCGTCTCCAGGTAGAACTCGGCCGGGACGTCCATGACCGCGCCGTACTCGTCGTAGAAGGCCTGGGTGGCCGCGGCCGCGGCGGTGTCGCCGCGCACCAGGTCGCGGTACATCTGCGCGTGCGCGCCCCAGTGCCGCCGCGGGTTCATCGACATGAACGCCGTCAACTGGACGACGCCGGGGTAGACCCGCCGCCCGGCGCCGGCGTAGCGGCGGGGGACGGTGTCGATGAGCCGCCGCTCGAACCACTCGAGCGGCTTGCCGGCGGCCGAGGTGTTGACCCGGTTGGGGTTGATGCGGGTGTCGATCGGCCCGGCCATCAGGGTGAGGCTGGCCGGCTGGGCGGGGTCGTCGTCGGCGGCGAGCAGCGCGACGGCGGCGAGCACCGGGACGGCGGGCTGGCAGACGGCGACGACGTGGCTGCCGGGGCCGAGGTGCCGCAGCGCGTCCACCACGTGCGCGACGTACTCGTCGAGGCCGAAGCGCCCGTGGGCGGTGGGGATGTCGCGGGCGTTGTGCCAGTCCATGACGTACACGTCGTGGTCGCTCAGCAGCGTGCGGATGGTCGGCCGGATGAGCGTGGTGAAGTGGCCGGACATCGGGCCGACGACGAGCACGCGGGGCTGGCCGGGCACGTCCGGCTTGGCGAAGTGCAGCAGGGTGCCGAACGGCGTGGCCGTCGCGGCCCGCTCGACGACGTCGGCGTCGCGGCCGTCGACCCGCACGGTGTCGATGCCGTAGGCGGGGCGGTCGTGGGTGGGGCGCGCCTTGGCGAGGATCTCGCAGGCGGCGCGGGCGTGCCGGACCGCGGGGTTCGTGGCGAGCGGGCCCGGCAGGGCGTGCAGGGCCCGGGCGGTGAGCGCCGTCGCGGCGGCCGCGGGGGCGCTCGCGCGGCGGTTGAGCTCGTAGGCGGTGTAGAGCATCGGCCTGCCTGTCCCCGGGTCGGTGGGGTGACGTGCGTCACCCTGCGGAAACGTAACCGCAACCGGGGACGGTGGCGCGGTGATCAGCGTGTCGGCGGCGCGTCGCCGACACGGCGGACGGTGCACGTCCTGCTGCGGCGCGTCCGGGCGCGCTCGGCCGACCCGGGGGCCGCGGTCCGCGTCGGTCTGCCGCGGGGGGACCGCTGGTGCAATCGGCGGCCCGACAACCCGGGACGAGGTGGACGCCGTGCCGAAGTTCGTCATCTTCTTCGCCTACCTGCCGGACACGTGGGACCGGCTGGTGCAGCAGCCCGGTGACCGCACCGCCGCGGTGCGGGCGTCGGCCGAGGCCGTGGGGGCGCGCTTGGAGGCCCTGTACTGGATGCTCGGCGAGGCCGACGGCATGGTGGTCCTCGAGGCGCCGGACGCCGAGACCGCGGCGGCGGTGACGCTCACCTCGGCCAGCACCGGCACGGTGCGCACGCTGGGCACCCACCAGCTGTTCGACCAGGACCAGCTGCAGTCGATCCTGGGGAAGGTGCGCACCGGCCGCGAAGTCTTCCGTGCACCCGGCAGCTGACCGCGTCAGGCGGCAGGTGCGCAGCTCCTCGGACGGCACCTGCTGCTACGACGGTGTGCCCGGTGCAGCAGTGCCGGTGCCCTCGTACTGATCGACGAACGCCACGAGCTCGGCGACGACCTCCGCGGCCGGCTTGAGCTCGGTGACCGAGCCGACGCCGGCGCCCGCGTACATGGCCATGGCGTCGACGTGGCCCTCGGCGCCGGCCATCGGCGGGATGCCGGAGCCGCACCAGACGGGCATGCGGCCGCGGCCCACCCGGGCGACGACGTCGTCGTCGATCTCGGCGACCCGCTCGACCGCGCGGCGCAGCACCCGCGCCCGGGCGCTGGTAGCACACAGCGGGCAGTCGGTGGCGAAGGCGCCGGTGATCTCGGTGCAGTCGCCGGTGGCGTCGACGACGGCCTGCTTGTACGCCGGGTGGGCGCCGGACTCTGTCGTCGCAATGAACCGCGTGCCGATGCGGGCGCCGTCCGCCCCTACCTTCAGGACCTCGGCCAAGGCTTGCCCGTCGGTGATGCCGCCGGCCGCGAGGACGGGGACGTCGACGGCGTCGAGCACTTTCCTGAGCAGTGGGAGCAGCGGCTCGCGGCCGCGGACGTGACCGCCGGCTTCGACGCCCTGCACGGTGACGAGGTCGCAGCCGGCGTCCACCGCGGCGCGCGCCTCGGCGAGCGACCCGACCTGCCAGTTCACGAGGGAGCCGGAGTCGTGGGCGATGTCGACGAGCCGCGGGGACGGGTCGAGCCAGAAGAAGTCGACCAGCCGCACTCTCCGGGCGAGGTCGACGAGCAGGTCGTCGTCGACGTCCGTGGTGAGGACGTTGACCGCCAGCGCCCCCGGCGTCCGCTCGCGCATCCCGTCCAGGCGGCGCAGCAGGGCCTCGGGCGGGGTGCCGAGCGCGGTGACGGTGCCGACGCCACCGGCGTCGGCGACCGCCACGGCGAGGTCCGGCGGTGAGACCGGCCCCATCGGCGCCTGCTGGACCGGCACCGTGCAGCCGACCAGATCGGTGAAGCGCGTCCGCACGGCCGGACGGTCCCGCTGCGGGCGGGCGCCGTCAAGGCGCCCACTGTTGCCATGACGGCTTGGACCCCACGGGGAAGGTCAGCAGCTCGCGTTCAAGCGTGTGAGCGCCATGGTCCGACGCCCGTCCTGCCCGATCCCCGCCCTCGACGCAGTGGTGGCGTCCACGGCGCGGACCGTTAAGGAGCCGATACCGATCACCAACCCGTTGGACCCGGACAACCAGTGCTTCCCGGCCGAGAGCGTACTCGCACGTGCCCCACGAGCCTGTCCGCTGTTCATTCCCAGTGTGGCTCCACGCTACGAGAAGAATCCCAGGTCAGGATTGACGAGTGACCCGATTACAAGGCCGCGGTCCAGGAATCGATTGAACTCCTCGCAACTAGTTTCAGGCAGGAGCGCACACGCATGGCAGGCGGCAAGGTTACAGGAATCCGGCCCCTGCCCGGCCTCACCCGCTTCCATGCAGATCGGGTCGGTTGAGCACCATTCCGCCGCCGCGAGTGCGGCGTCCCAGACGCGCTCAAGGTTTCCGGGCCGTCCCATCCGTACCAGCCCGCCCATGGTGCCCTCGGAGTCGCCTGCCGCCGTGTAGATCAAGATCCCCGCCATGGGGTCATCGCCGGTGGCAACGTAGAGGCGCTCCCGGAGGGACGCTGAGCTGTAGCCACATTCGAAGACGAACTGGTTGATCAGTAGGTGAGCGATCGTATGCAGTAGTACCAGTCGCGGCGAGATCTCGCGAGGCATCATTCCGCGATCCGCAACCGCTTTCCCGTAGCGTTGCACGATGAGGTCTGTCTGGCGCTGCACGGCCGACTTCTGCTCCCATCTGCTCAGAGCGGCCTCATCCAGCTCCAAATAGATGCCCTCGCCGCGCACCTCGTAGGCCGGTAGCCATTCGCGTGAGACAGGGGGCAACTGCCGCCAAAGGCGGCCCTTGCCTTCCTGTAATTTGAGGCCAGCCGAGTTCAGGCGGGTGAAGCCCCACAGGGCCCGCACCTCCCGCAGTGTCTCGACGAGCCGAACCCGCGGAAAAGAGGCGGCAAGGACCGGGTCGTATCCTGCAGCCGGCTTGGTGACGGTCAGGTCTGGATCATTGAGCTCGCCTCGGAGCAGGGCATGCTCCGGGCGCCGCCAGTCGGTCTGCGAGGTGTCATCCAGGGAGAGATCGTGCGCGTCGACAGGCTCGAAGAGCTCCTGCAGTGCCCCTTCGAGTTCTTCGTCGGAGTAGCGCTCCAGGTGCCCGTACTGGTCGGCTTGACGCACCGTGCCAGGATTCAGCATGCCCGACTGCTGGAGGACGCCGAGCATAGAGAACTGCGGCTTCCGCAGTACCTCCACTAAATCTGCGGGCGCCTGGTGGCCTTGCGGTACGTAGATGGAGCTCTCGACGAGAGGGAAGTATACGTTAGAAGCGCCACGCAGAGTCGCGCGAACCGGCCTTCCGCAGGCCTCTGTGTGATCGCCCAGCCAGGGAGCCCATCCCTGGCAGTCGTACGTTTGCCCGCCGCCGGCGAGCCGCTGAGTAAGAAAGGTCGAGGCCTGGCCTTGGTCATCCGCTGCGGTGTTCGTGATGTTCGTGAGCGGTCGGCGCTCGCCGCACTTGTCGCATGCTACGACCTGGCCCGACAGGGATCCGCCGCCGGTCGAGGAAAGCCGGAGTACGCCGCGGCAGGATGGCGACAAGGAGCTGTGCACCCATTCGCGCCACGGGAAATCGGATAGGTGCCCCCGCTCGCAGACGATAACGAACGGCACCTGAGACAGGATCGGCGCCTGCCGCTTCGTGTCTGCATGCTTGGGGTCCACACATCGCGCGCGTCCCTGCAGCGCCAGAGGATGCTCGTGTAGCCGTTTGCAGTACGGGCAGAAGCTCCACCGTGGGAAGCGCAGCGAAGGGACGGTGAGACGGAGATTCGGCTCCTGCTGCCCGTGGCCGCTCGATGTTCGGTAATCGGGTGGCAAGCGAAAGTGGGTCACGCCCAGCCTCTTCTGAAGGCGCCACTCCTCGATCCTGAAGTCGTGAAGCTCGACGTGGTCCCCGTCAAACCAGTGGTCCAGTCCCGCGATGAGGACCGATGACCCGCCGACCAGAACGCTCATGGCCCCGACGCCGAACGGCGAAATGAGCTGAGCTCTGCGGATCCCGCCTGCTGTCATGGCAGAGCCTCCTTGGCCATCGCTACGTGGTAAGCAGTCGTAACGGCGGTGCGGCATTCCGCATCGACGTTTCGCATGGAAGATGGAATCTCCCAGGATGGCGTCGGCGGCTCCGCGGTGCCGGGAAACCGCATCAGCCCATTGAGCGGGTCGCCGTACAGGTAATTTGCATCCCATTCGGTCCGGCCCCAGTGCTCCCACTCGCGCTTGGCCTGGCCAAGGATTTCTGCGGCTGTGGCGAGCTCGTTCGGGTCAACTGCCTCAAGTCGCTTGAGGAGCAGCGCACCGGCTTGGTCGAAGAGGCTCTGTGGAAAAGGCCACGGACTCATCCCCTGCGGCCCGTACATGCGCACGAAGGCGACCACCGCGCCCCGTAGCGCTCGCTGCACGACGGGCTTGGCGAAGGGAGTCACGCTGGTGGGCTCCACCTGGGCGTAGAGCGTCTCGTGGTAGCTCCGAAATCGTTCGTAGTGGCTCCGGTCCCGTGGCTTCGCAGCACCGTAGATCGTGACGGCGAGACCCGGGCGTTCCTCCCAGCGGCGCCCGATGCGGCCGGAGACCTGGATGTACTGGGCGGTCGTCTTGGGCTGCCCGACGACAGTCATGAGGGAGAGCCGATCGATGTCCACACCGACCTCGATGATGTTCGAGGCCAGGCAGATGCTGACTGCCTCGGAGGTGTCGTCCTGGGGCGTCTCAAGCTCCTGGATCGCCCGAGGGATCTCGTCGTCTCGCCGCCGACTGGTCAGCTCCAGCGGCGTCCCGGGAAAGCGGACGTCGTCGAGCTTGTCGCGGAGGCGCATGCCCACGATGTAGTCCGGGATGTCCGACTGCATCAGCGACAGCGTGTTGCCGAGCTCCCGAAGGCTGTTAAAGAACCAGAGGTTGGTCCACCAGGGGTCTTGCTCGGCCGACGAGGATAGCCTCAGCGGCGCCTGGAGCAGGGCGGCCCCGACACGGACCTGGACAGACTGTGTCGAACGCAGAGACGGGGCGTGGATGCCGACGTAGCGGCGCCCGTGCCGCAGCTTGCCGGACTCCTGATCCCGAGCCCACACGGCAAAGAAGGCGTCCTCGGCATCGAGTCCCTGAGGCGGAAAGAGGCGGACCTGCTGGCGCCCGTATATCGCGAGGGCCTGGTCCTGATACCGGCGGATCGTCGCCGTCGACGCAATGATCTTCGGTCGTATCGCTGGCGAGACGCTCTTATCCGTGCACAGATCCTCGATGACCGCCTCATACAGGCCGACCATCGAGCCGAGTGGCCCAGAGATGAGATGGAACTCGTCCTGAATGATGAGGTTCGGCGGCGGAAACTCCCGTTCGCCATTCGCGTCGATCCCGAAGATTGCCCGTGCCCGATCCCGCCAGGCCAGCATGGCGAACTTGTCGACCGTGCCTATGACAAGGGTGGGGCGCTGCTCGTAGATGTCGTCGTCGACAACGTACATGGGAAGCCCTGAATGGAACGCGCAGGATCGGTCCGGGCAGGCGAGTCGCACGTGGTCGCGATGCTTGATGTATCCGGGAATCACCAGCTGCTGCCCACGCCTGCGCCGTTGCCTCTGCTGCTCCTCGGTCGGGCCCATCTGAGCCCCACACCACGGGCAACGCAGCAGGAGGAACTTGTTGGGAGCGCTCGCGGGGTCCTTTGACAGCTCGTTCCATGCCTCAAGGGACTGTATGCGGGTATTGGGCGTCGTCGCGCCGCCGAGCCAGATCCCGACACTGAACTTGGCGTCCCCAAGGTCGTCTCGCGATCGTCGCAGATGCTCCAATGCGCATATCAGTGATGCGGCGCGAAGGAACTGCTGGGCAGTCAGCAGCCTGAGGGTGTAGCGCATCAGGACGTCGGTTCCGCGACCATCATGCGGGCGGGTGGCTCCGCTGTGGTTATGGTGAGCCCGCAGACGGCGGACGATCATGGAAAAGGCGGCCAGCGCCAGGTATGCCTCAGTCTTCCCGCCGCCCGTTGGGAAGAAGATCAACTCAATCGTCTCGCGCTCATCGTCTCGGCCATTCGCGGTGGACTCCAGGGCCGCCAGAAAGAATCCTATCTGGAAAGGCCTCCAGTACCCGCGACCCGGGGGTAGCTGTCCGATAGGGGCTGTCCCCGCGACGCGGACTAGCCCTGCCTGATCGACGCTGGTCTTTCGCAATGGCGAGGCGGAGCGGGCCTGCTGCGATATCATCGCCTCATTGGCTAGCCTAAAGGCTAGCGCCACAAGCGGGTCACGCTGGAGGAGTCGCCAGCCCGCGCGCATACGCTCAAGGGCGCGCGCGCATTCCCTCAGGTGCTCGTCAGCGGCGTCTTGCAGTTCAGGGGGAAGAGTTTCTCGCTCAATCTTCCGCTTCTGGATCCAGTCTTCATATGAGACAAGCAACTCCTCGATCTGGGACTCAGTGCCCGCACGATCGGCCGATGCGAGGACACGCATGTCCACCTTGAGCACAGAGCCGTCCCGCGCGCGGATGTCGGGTGTCACGCTCGGTGCCTCGAACTCCGGAAGGCACACGGCTCGCAAGGCTGTGACGGCTGCTGGCGGCTCTCGCTCCCAGTCGGCGGCGCACCCGTGGCCAATCGCGAACGTCTGATGACGCCGGTACAACAAGGCGATTGACTCTTCTTCAGGATCCGGACGCCGGTTCGATCGCCTCTCGCGGTAGGGAGGGATCGACGCGCCGCCACAAGCCTCGATCTCAAATCCGGCCTGAAACAGGCAGCTTGCACTACCCCGACCGGCGCTGCGGTTTGTCACCGTGACGGTAATGAGGCGCTGGCCGTCGATCACTCGGGAAAAGGCGCGCAGCTGAATGTTTCCCTTGTCGGCTCCCTCCACGGCCCACGACGCCGGGGACACTATGCGCCTGGCCTCCTGCTGGGCCAGATCCTCGGCGCGGAAGTGGCCCGCAGCCGTCACTGGGCGACGAACCCACCAGGTGCGACTGCTCCCCGCGACGGTGACCGTTATAGGGGAGTACGCACCGAAGGTAGCGCGTACGGCGAGGGACGAGTCCGGAAGCAGCTCGGCGCGGAAGGACAGGCCGATCGTGCTTTGCTCCCGGCCGTTCGCGAGACTTAAATCGAGGTCGTCTCCGTCATCGGCGACCTCGCCCGAGTCGTCAGGCTCGTGCACATCACCTACGTCCGGTGGGTTGTCGCGGGCGTCTGCCTCCAGCCCAGGCACGATCACCTGCAGGGGTGCGTCCTCGTCCAGGCGGGCGGGGTGAAGGACGCCGACGCCATATCGGCGTAGAGGCTCCGAATCGGTGAGGATCTCTTCATTGGTCTCGGCGTCGTGGTAGGGGCCGCGCACGTCGTCCCAGCTGGCGAACTGCAGTGGCATTGCAAGACTCAGCGGCTCGCCGACCACCCGTCCTGGGGTCGGGCCAAGAAGCTCCTCGGCCAGCGCTTGCTGGATGACGTCACGAGTTGCGGTCAAGTCCGGCATTAGACGGTCCCTATCACAGAGCGGGCGAGCTGGCCCATGGCCTGGGCTTCGGCGAGAATAAACAGTCTGTCGCTGGCACGGGAAAGCGCGACGTAAAGAAGGGCCTCGGCTGCCGGCCCTTCGACGTCATCCACGTCGGTCACGACGACGGCTGGCGCGTCCAGCCCCTTGAACGCATGGATGCTCGTGAACCCGATCTTGGTACCCCGCAGCTCGAAAGGCGCCAGCCTGTTTGCCCCCCGGCCGCGGGCTGCCAGGGCGGCTATTGAGTCGGCTGCCTTCGTCGAGAGGACCACTATTTCCTCGTTCGAGTAGTGCTCCGCTCTGAGCGCATC
The DNA here is from genome assembly GCF_054050055.1 of Geodermatophilus sp. SYSU D00814. NCBI lineage: Bacteria > Bacillati > Actinomycetota > Actinomycetes > Geodermatophilales > Geodermatophilaceae > Geodermatophilus > Geodermatophilus sp. SYSU D00814. The sequence continues at coordinate 24,390 of NZ_JBJGYP010000024.1, read as the reverse complement.
TAGTGCGCCCAGCAGGAGCTGCTCCTGCTGGGAGGGGCCGGTGTAGGCCCGGAAGACGGGGGCCACGCCATCGTCTCGGCGTCTATAGCCCTTGTAGGTGCCGTCCGGGAGCCCCGCGAGACGGCTAGCCGCCTCGCCGATCTGCGGCGTGTTCCTGCAGTTATGGAGCAACGTCGGCCTGCTGAAGTGCGGGCACCGGTCGGATAGAGCCGCACGGCCGTCATCCCCGCCTCCGTAGACGGCCTGTCTCTCGAAGTCGCCGAACATCAACCATCGTCCACCGCTGAGGCCACCCACCAGGGACGCATCGAGGACGTCGAGATACGCGGCGTTGGCCGCCAGGTCCTGCACCTCGTCCACGATGAGGGTGTCGAAGTCCCCCGGGTGGTCGAGGATGGATTCGAGTGCCAGCTCGGGGAGGGTCGTCCCCCACCACGACCGCCCTGGTGACTGCGGCACAGACGCTCCGGACTGCTCCAGCAGGTAGCTGTGGAGGGTCCCGGCCCACACGTTGGGCAGGTCATCGAAGCTTCTCGAGAGCCGACTCCCCAGCAGGCGGTTGAAGCACAGGGACAGCACGGTCGCGCCCCGGGCCGCGGCTCGTCGCGCAGCCTCGGCTGCCAGGAGTGACTTGCCGGTGCCAGCAGGCCCGGTGAAGAGCACCCGGCTCTCTTGCTCCATGAGGTCAAGAGCCTCGAATTGCTCCTCGATGAAGCTCAGCCGCTCCGCCGCCCGCTCGCGGGCGACCTCCTTGGTGGTCAGGGAGAGCTCAAAGCGCGGGCGAAGTTGTGATGCGAGGGCCTCGCACAGGGCCGCATCGGGGTCCTGCCGGTCGATGTCGAACCATGCGAAGGTTCGGGCGAAGTGCGCCCGGGCCTTGTGCATGACCGCGCGAAGGGTCTGGGAGACCGGGCGCCGGAGGTCATGACGATCCAGGAGCTGCCAGCTGTGCCACTCGGGCGTATCTGCCAGATTCGCGGAGGCCCCGGTGAACCAGACTGCCGACCAGATCGGCACCTGCTGAAGATCAAGCCTCTTACGTCCGAGGTAGTCCTTCACGGCATGGGCGCCGCGCGCGGCCTGGGCGAAGGGGCTCTTCTGCGTCGGGGCATCTTTCCCGAGATGCCAGAGTCCGTCCGGTCCCCGGTCTACCGTCCGGTGCGACTTGACTTCGAGGCAGAGAACGCCAAGGCGGGGGATGATGATCACAAAGTCGATCTCTCCCTCCAGCGCACGTCTCACGTCGGCGACGTGCAATGAATGGAGAACGATCCAGTCCCGGCAATCCGGGTCGTCCAGCAGTCGCTGGAAGATGAGCCTCTCGCCGGGGGCGGCATCCTTGTCGACGATTGGCGGGATCATTCGAGCCATCGCGCACTCCTCAGCGTGAATGGGCGACGAGTCGCTCCGACGGTTACGTCTTGCGCCTTCGGGTTGACCGCGATCACGCGGTAGGCGGTCAGGGTCGCGGTGATGGATTGGTCCGCCAGATGGAGCCGCTGGTGCCCGCTCTCTTCCAGCTCATGCAGGTCGGCCCTTTCGACCAGCGCCTCGAGCGCCGTCGTCAGCTCCGCGGCTGCGCGCTGGTGCGCTCTCCAAAGAGAGCGACCGCCGGACAGATACGGTCCGGGGTCTCGCACGCCCAGATACCGCAGTAGCAGAGCGAAGTCGTCGTCTCGCAGTGGGCGGATAGTGTCGGCGCCGGCCCAGTAGCGCAGATTCACGGTTTTCAGGCCCCGCCTCCGGAGCGCTGACTCAAAGTGGCGCGCTCCGATCCGCTCAATCTCTGCGCGCAGGAGAGCCTTCCACTCGTCCTGGCGGCTGCGAATGACACTGGCACTGCTGCCAAGTATTGCATCGGCCATCGTCTTGAGCGCGCCGGCGAAGGACCCGCCTTCGCGGAGCAGGAGCACGGAGTCGGTGGTCACTGTATCGGCGCTGAGGCTGAGCACGCGTTCGCCTTCGGGCGCTGCCAGGTCCAGCCCCCGGATGGATTTGGCATCCAAGGGAAGCCAGAGGCCATGGCCGCCCGACAGGACGAGGAGCCGGGCAGTGACCCGTTCCTCGCCAGTAGCCTCATCAGTGTGGGCGTTGGCCTCGCGGAGCAGCTCAGGCCACGCTGGCTGCGGTTGCTGCTCGGCGGCGACGTCGGCCTGGGGATCCTCCGGGCCGCCGCCGGGGTCTTCAGCCTTCTCGCCGTGGATGCGGACGGAGAGCGGCACCGTGGCGAGAGGCCCGAAGATTCCGGAGACGTACTCGGCGTCACGTAGGTGAGCGTGGTGCACGAGGGTGAGCTGTGTCGCCCGTGGGCATGTGAAGAGCCATCCCGGATACCAGTCACTTGCCCCTATTACTACCGCAAAGTCCCAGCGATGGAAATTCATTAGGTCCCGGGGCCTTAATACCGGGAAGGCTGCGCCGATGTGCCGGAGCCAGATTTCAGCTGCCTGGCGCGCCCTGGTGTCGGTGACGACGGCGCACGTCTCGGTCGGGTCGCCATCTTCGAGGCTCTGGAGAACCGCCTCAGACAGTGTCTGGTTATTCTCCATCAGCAGGTCCTGCCCGGCGTGCGATAGCGCGCGAAGCGCCATCTGCAGATCCTCGTCGACGAGATCGGCAAGGCCGTCGGCGCCGTCGATGACAGCGAGCAGCTTGGTGCGTGCAGTCGAGCCTGCGGCATCGAACGGAACCGCTTCCGTGCCTGCCCGCCACCGGGCCGACCGAGCGCTGGCGAGGACTTGTTCACCGGCGGCGGTAGCTCCTTCGTCGGTCAGGAGGCGCGAGAGTCGTGCCGTCGCCTGAGAGAATGCGCGCGCGGGTGGGCATGAGATGCGGTAGCGCTCGATTGAGGCTTCCGCGGCAAGTCTGTAGTCCGCCAGCGCGTGCTGGAGTGCGGTCACGCTGGCTCCTCGTACGCGAGAACCTCGCACCCGGCAGGCGGGGCCCAGCCAAGCTGGGAGCTGGCAAGAGGTTCACTATATGAGCGCGCCTGCATTAGCGCCGCGGTGGCTGCGTCCAGGCCGGGCTCACCTCGCCCGAGGGTGGCAATGACGTAACTGCCGCTTGCTTCGTTCAGCCATCTGCTCGTCGCGTATGCGCCCCGTAGCAGCGTCAGCGCGGGAGGGGAGGGCCAGGCATGCCATACTGCCTCCCTTGCGTGTGAGGACACGACGACGCTCTGGCAGCCCACGGGCATATGCGTGTCCAGCGGCCGCACGATCTGGCGCAACGATCCCATCACGGCGTCGTCGATTGCTGGGCCGAGTTGGACGTCGAGCTCATTTCTTAGTCGATCAATTGAGCCGACGATCAGGAGGCGAGTGCTCCACGATGTAGCAAAGGCTAAAGGATCGCGCGCTCGCAGGATTTGCTGAAGGAAGGCGGCATCGACCACGTCGGAACAGTCCGCCTTGGCGTCCTTCTTCTCCATCCAGTCGGGTAGCAGCCGGATCTCGTCGATCCGGCCACCCATGAAGTGGCCGTTTGATGTGCGGATGTTGCCTTGGTCGTCGAACCCGAGGAAGCGGCCTGTTCTTACATGGTGGCCGATGCGGAACCAGATCCAGTCACCAGTTGAAAGTGCGCTCCGGTCGCTGGCGGTGAGCGCGCCATCTTGCTCGCCTTGAAGGTACGATGCGCGGACGAAGCCAAAGGCTAGGGCAGCGGACGCCATCGCCGGAGTTGGAGCCGACACCGCCAGGACTCGGCGTGTGCCGATAGCTGCGGCGTCCTTGCACCATGTGGCGGCCTGGATCCCCAGGCGGACCCACTGAACGAACCAGCCAGGCGAGGGCTGGGCTGGTTGGCCTCCCTCGCTGAGCTGGAAGACCGTCACTCTCTGAGACCTCCTCGGTGCTGGATGATGCAGCCTAAGGCTGGCGTCACGTTGCATGCCCGCGGGCCATTGCTTCAGGGGCGCCCTTGATCCGGGCCGTCTGTGGATTGACTGGGCCTCGGTCGTCGGACAACGACAGGTTGGTTGAATCGATGGTTCCGGCGTGCAGACGCCTCCATGTCCGGCCTGGGCAGCGGCCACAGGAAGTCTTGCATCACCGTTCCTGAAGACGTGAGCTTGGGAATGCTTACTAGCCCGCCTGTGCGTCCGATCGAGCTTTGTGCCGGCCACGTGCGTGGGACCCCAGCATCAGTAGCAGGCGCCAGGGGCGCGGTCGGGTCGGTGTGCATCGCTGCAACCGCGAGGACGAAAACCGCCAAAACAGGGAGGTCAAGGGCGACTCCTTGCTTCGACTTTTGTGTCACCGGGCAGAGGGCGTCGAGCAGACCGAAAAGCCGGGTACCGGTGTGGCAGTCCAGTTCCTGAACGACGCAGGTGCACAGGCCGACCGCAAGACGCTCGAGCAACGGCCACAGCCGGCTGGCCTCGTCGTCGTCCAAGAAGAGCACCCAAGGCGTGGAGGGGACGTGCCCAGTGATGAAGGCAGCGGTCCGTCTTGCTTGCCAGCGGTCCCAACCCCCTGGGGTCGTCCATCAGGCACTTGAGACCCTCCTCCGGTGCGCCGTGATGGGCGCAACACTACGAGCGAGCCGCGACAGTTTCGAGTCGCTCTGGGGCGGATTGAGTCTCGAGAGAGAGCCGGTTCGATTGAGGTCGGGAGATCGGTGAGGTCAGGGAGCCGGTGTGGCCCGGTCAGACGGTGCGCCTTCAGCGGTGTCGGTCCCTGTGTCCGGTGCGAGACCGGAAGTGTCGGTGAGCGCTCGTACGGTGCCTGGCGTGTCGACGGCCTGCAACACGGTCTCCAGCGCCGACTCGAGGCTCTCGTGCTCCCAGATCCTGACCACGGTCCAGCCCGCGGTCACCAGGGCGGAGTTAGCTCGCCTGTCCCGCTCGATGTTTCGCTGCAACTTCGGAGACCAGTACCACTGGTTCCGCCCCGGCTGCCGTCCGTGCTCGGGGCAGACATGCCAGAAGCAGCCGTCGACGAAGACTGCGACCTTCCGCCGCGTGAAGACGATGTCCGGGCGGACGCGTGCGTCGGGTAGGTCTAGCCGCAGGTCCTTGCGGAAGCGGTATCCGCGGGCATGCAGGGCTGAGCGCAGCAACCGCTCGGGTCGCGAGTCGACTCTCTTGTTGGCCTGCATGTTGCGCGAACGGCCGGCGTTCAGCGGCATCGGCCGGCCAGCTTCCTGGCCTCCGTCCTCGGCTGTGGGCACGACGACAGTCTGCGCGTCGGGGCTGAGGGCTGGAGACAGTGACGGAGAATGGGTCCGGCCTGCCGGACGTCCAGGTAAGTGCCACCGAGGGAGAGCTGTGACCAAATTGAACGTCGTTGAGATCTGCGCCGGGGCTGGGGGGCAGTCCCTGGGACTGCATCTGGCCGGCTTCCGGCACGAACTCGCCGTCGAGCTAGACGAGACTGCAGCCACAACACTGCGTAACAACCTCTCCCGACTGACCCCGTCAGCGGACCCGGCGGAGCTCGTCGTCGTGGGAGACGTCGCTGACCCCGGTGTGTGGAGGCCCGAGGCCTTCGAGGATCGGGTGGCCCTGCTGGCCGGCGGGGTTCCATGCCCGCCGTTTAGTGTCGCGGGCAAGCAGCTGGGGGCGGGTGACGAGCGCGACCTGTTCGCGTGGGCGGTCAGCGTCACTGGACAGGTCCGGCCCGAGGCGTTGCTCCTGGAGAACGTCCGCGGTCTAAACGACGCTCGTTTCGGCGGGTACCGGCAAGCCGTCATCGACCAGCTCCAAGACCTCGGTTACCGGGCCGATTGGAAGCTGCTGCATGCCAGGGACTACGGCGTTCCCCAGCTGCGGCCACGCATGGTCCTCGTGGCGCTGCGCCCCGAATACGTTGACTACTTCGAGTGGCCTGATCCGAAGCCCACGACTCTCACCGTGGGAAGCGCGCTGGCTGATCTCATGGGCGCGAACGGGTTCCGGTACATCGATGAGTGGGTCGAGCGGGCTGATGCAATTGCTCCCACCATCGTCGGTGGAAGTAAGAAGCACGGCGGAGCCGACCTCGGGCCTACCCGCGCAAAGCGAGCGTGGGAAGAGCTTTGGGTCGACGCCCACGGGTTGGCCAATGAGGCGCCAGGGGAGGACTGGGACCGGGACCTTGAAAAGCATCGGCGAGGTCCCAAGCTAACGGTCGACATGGTGGCGCGTCTGCAGGGCTGGCTCAACGAGCCTGACTACGAGTGGCACTTCGCCGGCCAGAAGACCAGTCGCTATCGGCAGGTCGGGAACGCCTTTCCACCGCCGGTGGCCCGGGCGGTCGGCGAAAGCATCGCGCGAGCCTTGCGTAAGGAAAAGGTGGCCGGGACTCCCCGTGCTGATCTCAAAATGCACGACGAGGTTTATCACGTCATGCGCGACGCCGAGGATTTCCTCACGCCCTACCGCATCTCGCAGTTGTTGGGTCGCCGGGTGTCCATTGAAGACGTCGAGAAGCGGATTGCGCACCTGCGTCACGACTTCGAGGTTGAGGAGCGCAGCAGCGGCGGGCGCACGTCGTACCTGCTGGGCGAGTGGCGTGCATTCCAGGGGCAGGCGGACCACAAGCGACACGAGGCGTTCGCCGCAAGGCGCAGCCGCGGCCGAATCAGCTGAGTCGAGGAGCCCTGCGACCGAGGTCGCAGGGCTCCTCTCCGGCCGGACTAGCAACCGGCCATGCCCTCGAGTGCCGCGACGAGCTGGCTCCGCTCACTGTCTGACAGGCGTCGGACCCGGGTGTAGAACTCGTCCACCCTCGTCTGGGGGCGCCGGTTCAACCGGATTCGGCGCAGCAGCTCCTTTTTCTCGCTCTGGCTCATCGACCGGATGCCTGGCATGAGCTCCTGGAGCGTCAGCGGGTTCGGCAATTCATCACGAACGGGCTCGTTGCACCGGGCGCATTCGGATTGCAGGTCTTCAACCGTCGTCTCCTTGCCGAGACGCGCCCCTGGGATTCGGTGCCCAAGCGTCAGCCGTGCGGTCTTGCCCGGTTCGTCGTCGTACTCCTCGCGAGCTCCGATCCCGCAGACGACGCACATCCAGCTGTCTCGCTCGTGGACGCGCCGGCGCATGCTTTCCGAAGGCTTGTCGTCGACAGGCCGGTCGAACCCACAGCCGGGATGCCAACCGATCTTCGCCACGCGGTACTCATCGAGAGCGAGGTCGGCGCTGTCGCGCTGGCTCTGGAGAACCCAGCCGTCCCTCGTCCGCAACTGGCGCAGGCGGCGGTTGAGGTGCTCCGCACTGTTGGGCACGCTCGCGCCGAGCGCCGCCCGCAGGGAACGCATGGTGAAGCGTCCACCCTGCCTGACGTGGAAAGCCAGGTAGGCCGCGAGCTTCCGCTCGTCGCCGAAAGCCCGACTACGACTTCCTGGGGCGACGGTCAGTTCCCACCAGAGAACCCCGTTAGGGGCGTAGGCGGCGCTTGGGTAGTGCAGGTCGATCGTGCGTTTGCCGGTCACGCCTCTGCTTATCACCGGGCCGATCTGGTTCCGGTGGACTGAGACTGCAGACGGCGAGTCGTGACCATCGCTGTCCGGAGACTTCGGGCACGACCATGCCGGGATGTCTGCGGGTCAGTCGTGGGCCAGGACGTGGGGGAGGCCGCCGACACTCGCGAAGGCGGGCGCATGACTGAGGTGCTCTGCCGGAGCGCCCACGCGGTGGCTACCAGCGGTCGCAACTCGGCGCGGGCGAGACGCTGGGGTGACCACGTCGCGGCGCTATTCGCTGGTCCATGTCCTGCTCGCGGCGCTGGGACGGAGCAAGCAGGTCAGCACGAATAACTTCGACGACCTGTACGAGAGGGCAGTCCTGGCCGTCACAGGTCAAGACATCCCGTTCGTCCTCACCTGATTGGGAGCCCGAGGACGACCCTGCGACAAGAGCGTGGCTGCCTGTTGAAGCTCCACAGTGATGCCCGGCGACCGCAGAGCATCCTGCTCGACTGGCGGTCCTTCGTTCGCTACGACGCCCACCCAGCGGCCGCTCGCCAGCGTCTTGCAGACGACGCTGCTGACCGAGCACCTGCTCGTCGTCGGCGCCTCCGTGACGGACGACAAACGTGATCCGCCTCGTGCACGAGGTCGCCACCCTCAACGAGGACCACGACCGGAAACCGGACGATGGGGACGCTGCTAACGCTCGAGGAGCAGGAGCTCACCGCGAGGCTGTGGGCGCCGGAGTTCACCACCGTGTCGCTGTGACCGCCCAGGCCGGCGGGAGAGTCGCAGGACGAGGCCGCGGCACGCATCGCACAGGCCGGCCGGTCGCTCGAGATCTTCCTCGACCGCGTCGCCGCCCTGGCCGCTCAGAATCGGTGCACCACCTGCTGGACCGGCGCCATGCGGACCTCTTCGCCGACGGGGCGGACGAGGAGTGCGCCGTCGCGGAGCAACTGGCCGACGCCGCCGAGAGGATCCGACAGCACCTCCCGACGTCTGAGCGGGGTGCTGAGTGGGACTGGGTGCTAGCGCAGTTGGAGAGCTGGGTGCCCGCCGGCGTTCACCGCGCCACCTCCGGATCGGCTGGGCGGACGCGTTAGGAACACCGGCACGTGGCAAGAACACTGAGCCGCATGCCGCAGGACGGACACAGCGGGGCCTCGTGGACCGTCCGGCTCGTCTGAGCAGCCGCGTTGACCTTGATCACCATGGCTGGCTTCGTGCCCTTGGCGGCACGTCCGTCCGGTGAGCGCGACCGCCAGCGACGAGTCAGCACTTCGGCGACCTGGGCCTTATCGACGTCGCCCCCACGCGTCCGCAGGAGAGCGGCAAGGCTCCTGTGACCCATCATTGGGTTGGCGTGCGCAGCACGGCGGATATCCGACGCCAGCTTTTGAGTGACCCGGCTCGTCTCAGTCGCGCGCCTACAGGTGCGGGCTGATGCGAGAGGCCGCCCCAGGATGGCCGCGACCTGGGACGGGGAGACCGGAGTGCCGGCCCTCGTAGGCGAGGCTGCAAGGCTCACGACATCTGCCCGGGGATCGACCCGAGCGGCGGCAAGTCTCTTCTTGCGCACCGACCTGGGGACCGAGACCGAGGTGCCCCGAGCCGATGCCAACCCGCCACCTTGCCCAGTCGTTCCGGCGACGGCGCTCCGGCCATCGCGGGCCCAGGATTTGGACGTCCGGGCCGTCTTGGCGCTACGCCCCGCGTCACGGCGAACCGATCGGGTGGTCGACAGCCCCGACGACTGGAGGTCCCACGGAGCCTGCCATTCGACGAGCTCGTCATCGGGGACGTCGTCGGGTAGCTGCCGTGCGTGGTCGGCGTGCCAATCCCCGATCGACCGGGCCATGTGTCCTCCTCCAAGACGCTGGGTCCGGAGATGATCACAGGGGTGTGACAGGGGAGACAGCTCCGCGTCCAAGCTCGGAGCGTCGCCCGAGTGGGTGAGGCACGGTCTGTCAGGGGCGACGTGTCGGGAGCTCCGTCGGCACGTCCCCGCGGTTGACTCCGGCCGCAGCCAGCAGTTCGTTGACCGCCCGCTGCAGCGCCACGGTGATCGAGTGGCCCGGCAGCCGCTTGGCCACGGCCCGTTCGACGCTCGTGTAGTACCAGAGCAGTTCCTCGCGCGAGGCGTTGAACGTCGACCAGAAGTCCGGCCCGTAGAAGCGGACGTCGGCGGCGATGCAGAGCCCGTTGTGCGTCTTGTCCGCCGCGGTCACCAGCAGGGCGTCGAGCGGCTTGTCCCGCAGCCCGGCGACGTACGGCCGCTTGCGCTCGGCCCATGTGCCGCTGCGGTTGCCCTCGGCGTCCAGCCCGTCCGAGCACGCCCGCACCATGTCCGCAACGTCGTCGCCGAACCGCTCCCGGATGTCGGCCAGCACCGCGCCGCCGGTGCCCTTCGGCGCGTCCTCGACGGCGTCGTGCAGCAGCCCGGCGATCGCCTGGTCCTCGCTGCCGCCGTGCTCGAGCACCAGCGCGCTGACGCTCATGAGGTGCGTCATGTACGGCACCCGCGAGCCCTTGCGCAGCTGCTTGCGGTGGTGCTCCGACGTATACGTCAGCGCCTCGTCGTACCGGGTCGACAGCGGGCCGCTGCCCATGTTCTTGCGGTCCTCGAGCGTCGTCATCCGTCCCGTCCTCTCATCACTGCCGTCACCACTGCGTACAACCATCAGTGACCGCGTCGTCCTCCGCGGGTCACCCGGTCGTGTGGCAGCTCGGCTGGCAGGGATCGTCGCCCTCGGTCCCACACGTGGGCGATCGGCGGCCATCACCGCACAGCCCTCACCTCGGCCGCATCCGTCGCGTGTGAGCGGTGCTTCCTGCGCGTGGACAAGCGGCTGATCCTCCGGCGTGCGGGTCACCGCTGTGAGCACCACTCCTGGCTCGGCGGTCGGTGCCAGGCACGAAGGACCTGCAGGCCCACCACGTGCACCTACAGCAGGGGCGGGTCGACCAGCGTCGCGACCGGATCGGGCGTCGGCGGGCCGCCTATCTCCCGGCTGGTGCTCCGACCGATGTCGTCCGCCACGCGGACCGGCCGGCACCGATCGGCCCTCCCTACTTGGGATGACGGCGACCGCTGACGAGGCTCCGCCGGTTTACGACACGAATACGTTCCGATCGTCGTCCGTCCCCGTCGTGTGTCACGGCGCGTCCGGCGACCAGGGGAGCCGTCACCCACGAGCACCCCTCGTGTCATCCAACTGCGGGCGGTGCGCCTGGGACAGGAGCGAGCGTGGCCGGGCTCATCACCGATCAGGTCGACCTCGGTTACCGCACCCTGCGCGTCCCGTGGCGGCGCCACCTCCGGCTGCGCTGGTACGCCCGCACCGACCGCCGCGCGGGCCTTCCGGTGGGTCTCGACGCCGCCAGCACCCCCGTCCTGCACGAGCTCGTCTCCGAGTTCGGCGACGCCTGTGAGCGGGAGCGCACCCGGTACCTCGCCGACGTCGACGACCTCGTCGTGCGTCTCGGGCAGATCGAGGCGCGCCTGTCCTCGCTGATGAGCGCCCTGGTGCGCCAGGCCGACGAGGTCGGACGCTGCACGCAGCCGCCGACCGAGGAGTGGCTGGCGATGCGCTACCCCAACGAGGACGCGATGTCCCCGGCGGCCACCCGCGAGCGCCGGGCCGTCGCGCACCGCCGCCAGCTCGACCGGGCCCGCACCGCGCACGCCGACCTGCAGGCGCAACTCGACGCAGCGCTGGCCGAGCAGGCCGACCTGAAGGCCCGCCTGCGGAGCAAGGCCGACGTCGCCCGGTCCCGCGTCGTCCGGCTCAGCGAGTTCACCAACCGCCAGGCCGCCGTCTACCGCCGGGCCCTCATCCGCCGGCACCCGGAGCGCGACGAGCTGGTGCGCCGGTGGAGCACCGACCTCGCCCGGCCGCCGGCCTGGGCCGCGGGCGACCCGTCCTTGCCGACCCACGAACCCCAGGGAGTCCTAGCGTGAGCCGTCCGCGGTCCCGTTCCCCGCAGCACGGGCAGCCCGCCGTCACCATCGACGTCGCCTGGCCGCCGGCCGCGCGTTCCGACGTGCGCGAGGACGTCCGGGGCCGGGTGGCGCAGCTCGCCGCCGCCGGCTCGCTCGACGCCGCCAACGGGGACGTCCTCGACGCCTGGCTGGACGGCACCCGCCGCACCCGGCGCGCCGTCGCCGAGGCCGAGCGGACGCAGGCCGCGGCCGCCGCGCAGCGCGACATCGCCCGCCTCGAGGCCGAGGTGCTCGTCGCCGACCAGCGGCTGGAGTCCGCGCAGGCGGAGGTCGAGCACACCGAGCGCATGATCGGCATCCTCGAGGCGCAGCTCCTCGAGCCCGCCGAGCGCGCGCCGGTCGAGTCCCGCGAGCGCCGCCGCCGCCCGCGGCCCACCCTGGACCCGCTCGAGGGCCTGGTGCGGCGCCCCTGGCACAGCGCGATCGTGATCGGGCTGCTGCTGCTCGCCGCGGCCGGTGACCTGGCCACCTTCTACGTCGTCCTCGCCACCGCCTACCGCGAGGCCGGCGAGCTGATCATCGGTGCGCTGACCGCCGCGTTCGCCGCCGCGTCGGTCGGCCTGATGCACGGCATCGGCCGCGCGGTGAAGGACCTCCGCGAGGCCCGCGGCGGCATCGGCCGGGTGGCCATCGCGCTCATGACGATCGGCTGGGTGGCACTGGGCAGCGTCGCCTTCTTCTTCCGGCTCGAGTCGGAGGACGCCGGCACCACCACCGCCGGCTTCGGCGACGCCGCCACCACGACCACCGGCACGGACCCGCTGCTGTCGGCCGTGCTCCTGGCCGGGCTGTTCCTCGCCTCCGGGCTGCTGGCCTACTACGCCGGCTTCTCCGAGCACCACCCGCGGATGAAGACCTACCTCGCCCTGCGCAAGCGGCTGCCGAAGCAGCGCCGGGACGTCGCCGCGGAGACGCAGGCGCTCAACGACGCTCGCCACAAGCTCGAGCTCGCCCGCGGCGACGCCGAGCGGGCCGCGGAGCGGACCCGCGCCGAGCTCGTCCGCCTCGACGCCGAGATCGACGAGATCAAGGAGCTGGTGCGCGTCGAGGTGGCGGCCCACCTCGGCCTGCCCGAGGCGACGACGGGTCTCGTCACCGGCCGCGCCGCCACGTCCTGAACGCTGCCCGCACACCCAGAACGGAAGAACCGCACGTGTCGACGTCCCGCCCTGTGCGCCGCCTGCTGACGGTCGCCGCCTCGCTCTCCCTCGTCGCCGGCCTGGCCGCCTGCGGTGGGGACGACGGCCCCGACCCCACCGGCGGCGTCGCCTTCGTGGTCGGCGCCCGCAGCAACATGCCGGCCCCGCGCCTGGACGGCCGGGCGCTCGAGGCGCTCGACACCGCGGTCGAGGACCAGTCGCTGGCCGCGATCGTGGTGGCCGACGGCGAGCCGGACCTGCTGGGGACGATGCAGCTGCTCATCGAGGGGGCGACCAACCAGGCGCGCGACGCCAGCCGCGAGGACAACCGCGAGCTCGTCATCGACGGCCTCACCTCGGCCCGCGCGGAGGACGAGGAGACCGACCTCCTCGCCGCCGTCGACCTGGGGGTGCGGAGCATCGCGTCCGCCGAAGGCGAGCACACCGTGGTCGTCGTGGACTCCGGCCTGTCGACGGCGGGTGCCCTGGACTTCCGGCAGCCGGGTCTGCTCGACACCGATCCCGAGACGCTGGCAGCTGACCTGGAGGCGGCCGGTCACCTGCCCGACCTCGAGGGTGTGACGGTCGTGCTCCAGGGGATCGGCGACACCTTCGCCCCGCAGGCTCCGCTCGACCGGCCCCAGCGAGTGAAGCTGATCGCCATCTGGGAGGCCATCATCCGGGCCGCCTCGGCTGCGGACGTCGTCGTGGAGGAGTCCCCGCTGACCCAGCCGCCGGCCGGCGTGCTCCCCGTCGTCGCGCCGGTGGAGGTGGCCGACGCACGGACGTGCACCGTCACGCTTACCAGCAACGACGTCCGCTTCGCGGCCGACAGCGCGGAGTTCCTCGACCGGGACGCGGCCGTCGAGGTCCTCGCCCCACTCGCGCGGCAGCTCGGCACGCCCGGCGTCTCGGCGATGCTCACGGGCACGACGGCGGATGTCGGAGACATGGGCGGGCAGGTCGCGCTCAGCCAGAGCCGCGCCGAGGCCGTCCGGTCACTCCTCGCGGAGCTCGGAGCCCAGCAGGACGCGATGGCCGCCGTCGGCCTCGGCAGCGACTTCCCGGACTACGTCGAGGACCGCGACGCCAACGGGGGCCTCGTCGAGGAACACGCCGCGCAGAACCGGAAGGTCGTCGTCCAGCTCGTCGGTGGCGCCGGCCTCACCTGCGGCTGACCGGGTCCGCGCCCGACTGCTCGGTCGCTACAGCCACGCCTCGATCTCGTCCAGCTGCTCGTGCGTGAGACCCACGTACAGGTCCGGCGCGACCACCAGCACGTGCGGATTCGCGGCCAGCCAGTCGCCGGTGTCGGCGGCCTGCTCGGCGAGGTCGTCGTCGATCCACACGATCCGCCGGTCCGGCTCGGCCGCGGCCACCTCCTGGGCGACGGTCAGCTTCCACCAGCCCGACGCCCCGCCGAACACCCCGAGGAACCCGGTCGGCGCGGCGTCGGCGCGGGCGTGGGTGCGCAACCCCCGCGGCAGGCCCATCGGCTCGGCCAGCAGCCGGTCGGCGTCGGTGGTCCAGGTGGTCAGCCACTGGATCTCCACCCGGCCCGACTCGTGCAGCTCCCGCAGCCGCGCCGTCACCGTCGGGTCCCACGACAGCACGAACCCGTTGAACGTGCCCCGCCGCCAGCCCTCGGGCAGCTCCCGGCGGGGCGTGTTGAGCACGCCGTCGACGTCGAGCAGCAGGATCGGGCGGTCGCCGGTGGAGCCCATGCCCGATCCTGCGCCCGCGGGAGCCGAACCGGCGACCGCGCGGCTCAGCCGAGCAGGACGGCCAGGTCCCGGTACTCCCGCCCGTCCAGGCACGCGACGCCGGCCGCCAGCGCGCTGCCGTCGTCGGCCAGCGCGACCGGCGCGGGGATCCCGTCGTCGCACAGCGGCACCTCCGCCACCGTCTCGCCGGTGGCGAGGTCGACGGTCGACAGGGCCACCCCGTCCTCCGGCGAGCCGTGCTGCACGTACGCGTGCTCCTCGCCGGGCCCGAGGACCAGGTCGATCCCCGGGCCGGGCAGCGGAGTCGAGTCCACCACGGCGCCGTCCCGCACCGTCACCAGCTGCGCCGACCCGGTCTCCCGGTCGCCGGCGAGCACCGAGACGAGCACGGCCCCGTCGGACAGCACCTGCAGTGCGTAGCCGGTGCTGTCCTGCTGCTCGACCAGCTCCACCGGCGCGCCGACCGGCCGCAGGTCCGCGTCGTACGTCGCCAGCACGACGCCGTCCACGCTCCCCTCGGCGTCGCGGTCGACGCTCACCAGCGCCGCCAGCCCGCCGTCCGGGCGCAGCGCGACGTCCCGCGCCACCGCCTGCCCCGGCGTCTGCACCTGCAGGTCGGCCGACGCGAGCACCACTCCGGTGGCGACGTCGATCGTTGCCAGCCGGTTCACCGTGTCCCCGTGGACGTACCACTGCAGGCTCGCGGACAGCGTCGCGCCGTCGGGGGAGAGGACGCCACTGCCGGAGTCGGGCGTGCCCAGGTCGGCGTCGGCCGCGACGCGCACCACCTCCGGCCGGTCGGCGCCCGGCGTGAGCACCGCCAGCGCGAGGTCCTGCTCCCGGCCACCGTCACCGCTGCCGGCGTCGCCGCGCTCGGGCAGCACGGGGGCCAAAGCGACCACGGTGCCGTCGGGCGCCACGTGCACCTCGCCCAGGTCGGCGAACGGGGCGCCCTGGACGGTGCGGCCCACGGTCAGGCCGTCGTCGCCGGGGACGAGCTCGACGAGCACGCTGCGCGGCGGGGCGCCCAGGTCGCCGGTGAGCAGGGCGACGAAGCCGCCGTCGGGCGTCGCGGCGATGTCGGCGAGGCGCACGTCGCGCTCCACCGCGGCGTCGACCTGCACCCGCCCCACCTCGTCGGTGAGCGGTCCGGCGTCGGGCGGTGCGGCCGGACCGGCGACGGCGGTCGAGCAGCCGGCCACGAGGACGGCGGAACCGAGCAGGGCGGCGCGGAGCCGGGACGGGTGCATGGGGCGGAGCTCCTGAAGTGCGGGGATCGACGCGTGCACCGTGCGCGGCCGCGCTTGCGAGGCCCTTGTGGATCACCTCGCGGCTCCGGTCCGTGCGCAGCAGACCCAGCCGCCCCGCCGCTCCCGCTCCCGCGCCGCAGACGGTGGTGAGCGCCGACCCGGTGCGGCACCATGCCCGCCGGTTCCGGACCGGCCGACCCCGGTCCTCCCGCTCCCAGAGAGGTCCCCGTGATCCGCTACTTCGGCTTCTCCGTCTTCCTGACGGCGGCCGCCCTCGTCACCGCCGTGCTCTTCGGCGGGCCGGCCGCACTCCTCGCCGTCGCCGTCCTCGGCGTCCTCGAGGTGTGCCTGTCCTTCGACAACGCCGTGGTCAACGCCAAGGTGCTGCGGACCATGAGCCCGCTGTGGCGCAAGCTGTTCCTCTACGTCGGCATCTTCATCGCCGTGTTCGGCATGCGGCTGCTGCTGCCGATCGTGCTGGTCGCGGTGACCGCGCAGCTGTCCATCCCCGAGGTGTGGGACCTGGCGCTCACCGACCAGGAGGCCTACGCGCGCAACGTCGAGGCCTCCGCCGAGGCGATCTACACCTTCGGCGGCATCTTCCTGCTGATGATCTTCCTGAACTTCGCGTTCGACGAGGAGCGGGAGATCCACTGGCTGGCCTGGCTGGAGCGCCCGCTGGCGAAGGCCGGCAAGCTGCCCTACCTGGCCGTCGTCATCGCGCTCGCGGTCATCTACACCGGCTCGCAGATCGCCGACGACGACAAGTACTCCACCGTCCTGCTCTCCGGGCTCGCAGGGCTGTTCACCTACCTGCTCATCGGCGGGCTCAACGAGCTCATGGAGTCCGCCGACGAGGACGGCGAGGCGACGCCGTCGGCCACCGGCACCGCCACCAAGGCCGTCGCCGGCGCGGGCGCCGCGGCGTTCCTCTACCTGGAGGTGCTCGACGCGTCGTTCAGCTTCGACGGCGTGATCGGCGCGTTCGCCATCAGCAGCGACATCCTGATCATCGCCCTCGGGCTCGGGATCGGCGCCTTCTGGGTGCGGTCGCTGACCATCTACATGGTCGACAGGGGCACGCTGGAGCAGTACCGCTTCCTCGAGCACGGCGCGATGTGGGCGATCGGCGTGCTGGCCGCGATCATGATCCTCGAGCTGCGCTGGCACATCAGCGAGTACGTCACCGGGCTGACCGGCCTGCTGTTCATCGTCGCGGCGGTCGTCGCCAGCGTCGTCGCCCAGCGGCGCGAGGACGCCGGGCTCCCCGCGGCACCCGACGAGGACCCGCAGCCCGAGCGGGAGACCGTGTCGGTCTGACCTTCTTCCCGGTGCCCCGGCCGCGCTCCCGGCCGGGGCGCCGGCGTCAGAGCGGTGCCGACGAAGGGCACCTACATCAGTGCGTGAAGCATGCAGGGACGATGTGAGACGGCTGGGGTCTGGGTGTCCGCACGGTCGAGGCACCCGCCGGGTGCGCAAGCGCTCCCATCGTCAGGACGGATGCCGCTGGCTCGGTCGACCGCGGAAAGTCGGCCACGTCAACGGACTCTGGCCGAGCGGAAGCATCCGGACGATTGACCTTGAGCACGGCGAGCTGTCTTCCGAACGTCTGGACGCCCGCACGGCTTGCGCCTGCTCGATTCTTGGAGACGACGATGGACGGCGAGATCCAGCTGATCAGTGACGGTGATGGCCTGGCGGTCATCGGCGATCGGGCGGCGGTGGAGCGGTTCCTCATCTCCGAGAAGTTGGCGTACGGGTCTCGCGAGCTGCCCAAGCTTGGCAGCGTGCTCAGCCGCGGGGCCGCGCTCGCGGATGCCGGCTCCAAGGTGGCGGAGGCCTCGGGGCGGTGGGTGAAGTTGACCAAGCAGTCGGCGGATCTAATCGCGAAGCACGGGCTGACGCCGACCAAGACGCCGGGCGTCAGTCACGCGATGGTCGGGGAACCCGGGTCGATCAAGTCGTGGCTGCAGGTCGCGCAGGGACCCGGATCGAAGGCGGCCAATCCGGCGCTGCTCAGTGGGGCTGCGGGGATCATGACGCAGCTCGCGATGCAGCAGGCCATGGACCAGATCACCGACTACCTCGCCACGATCGACGAGAAGCTTGACGACGTGCTCCGGGCCCAGGAGGACGCCGTCGTAGCGGTCATGATCGGTGTGGGCTTCGACATCGACGAGGCCCTGACCATCCGCGAACACGGGGGTCGGGTCAACGAGGTCACCTGGTCGAAGGTCCAGGCTGCGCCGGCGACGATCGCGCGGACCCAGGCATACGCGTTGCGCCAGCTCGACGCGCTCGCCGAGAAGGTGGAGTGCAAGGCGAAGATCGGCGACCTCGCCAAGGCGACGAAAGACGTCGAGACCAAGGTCCAGACATGGCTCGCCGTCCTCGCCCGTTGCTTCCAGCTGCTGGACGCCGTGGCCGTTATCGAGCTGGACCGGGTCCTAGAGGTAGCTCCCGACGACCTCGACGGCCATCGCCTCGGGTTGAGAGCAGTCCGGCAGAAGCGACTGGACACGATCTCGCAGAGCATCGAGCGCCTCTTGAGCCGCATGACCGCCGCCGCGGTCACCGCCAACCTCAAGGTGCTGTTCAACCCGGTGGCGTCCCCGGCCGTCGTGCAGTCCAGCGAACGTGTCGTGACCGCCCTCGTTGATCTCCACGGGCGACTCGGGATCGAGTTCGGGCGGGAGTCGCTGGAGGCGAGGGCCTGGACGGATGCGGCCGCGGAGCTCAGGGACCGAGTCCTGGAGACCGGAGCGGATGGCATCGATGCTTCCAAGCGCCTCGGCAGCGAGACCCTCGACCGCGCCAGGTCAGTGACGGGCAGGATCTCCAGTGGGATAGCCGCGCGCACGTCCCGTTGGCGCGCGGATGACGAAGGACGTGACGGGGAGGTCGAGTAGGCGCCGGGTTCAAGGGCCTGGCGACGTTGACGTTCTTGCGCTGCCATCCCTCGTCAGCATGGCCGCCACCGGCGGCGTCGTCGGACGAGGATCCACAGCCCGACCGCGAGACCGTCTCGGTCTGACTCGCGCTCCTGCCCGACCCGGTGCCCCGGCCACCTCCCGCAGCCGGGGCACCGGCGTCTCAGCCGAGGAGGAACAGTGGGTCGGCCTCGTCGACACCGGGGCACTCGGCGCGGGCGGCTAGGCTGCTGCCGTCGGCGGCCAGCGCGAGCTGCGCGCCGGTGCCGAGCTCGTCGCAGAGGACGACGTCGGCGACCACCTCACCCGTGGCCAGGTCGACCGTCGCGACGGCGGCCCCGTTCTCCTCGCGCGTGTAGTCGACGTAGGCGTGGCGTCCGGCGGCGTCGACCACGACGTCCCACGCCTTCCCGGGGATCGCGACGCTGACCGGTTCCTCGCCGTCCCGCACGGTCACCAGGCGGTGGTCGGCGCCGTCCTCGCCGACCCGCAGCGCCACCACCGCGGTGCCGTCGGGCAGCACCTCGAAGGCGTAGCCGAGGTCGTAGGACTCGTCGGGCAGCACCTCCACCGGGTCGCCGACGGGCTGCAGGTCGGCGTCGTACCCGACCAGCTGGGCGCCGGACTCCTCGCCGGCGCGGTCGCGGGTGTTCTGCACCAGCGCGACCACCCCGCCGTCGCGTCGCAGGGCCAGCTCGTGGACCACCGCGACACCGTCGGTCTCCACCTGCACCTGCTCGCTGGCGACCAGCGCGCCGGTGGCGACGTCGATCGCGGCGAGCCGGTTCACGTACCGGTCCTCCTCCACCTCCCACCGCAGGCTCGCGTAGAGGGTGGTGCCGTCGGCGGACAGCACGCCGGTGCCCTCGTCGGGCGTGCCGAGGTCGGGGTGCGGGGCGACGAGCGCGACGTCGACCTGCTCGGCGCCCGCGGGGAGGAGGGTGACCGCGAGGTCCCACCCCTCGCCGTCGGCCGACACGACCGGGCCGAGCGCGACGACGGTGCCGTCGGCGGCGACGTACACCTCGCCGCCCAGCCCGTCGCCGGCGTAGGCGGCGCCCTCGGTGACCCGGCCGACGGTCAGGCCGCCGTCGTCGTCGGGGAGCAGCTCGACGAGGACGCTGCCCTGCCGGTGGGCGGTGCCGAGGTTGCCGGTGAGCAGGCCGACGTAGCCGCCGTCGGGGGTGGCGGCGACGTCGTAGAGGTCGAGCGCGTCGTCGACGGTGGCGAGGTCGAGCCGGCCGGTGATCTCGGTGAACGGCCCGGCGCCGGCCGGCTGGGCGGAGCCGGCGACGGTGGACGAACAGCCGGCCACGAGGACGGCGGAGCCGATGAGCACGGCTCGGGAGCGGGTCGGGCGCATGTGCGGGGCCTCCTGGGCGGTGGGGTCCTCCGCACCTTCGGCGGCGTCACTTGCCCGGCACTTGTGGATCACGTGCGCGCCCCGCCGGGACCTGGGTCCCTACTCCGGCCGGCGCCGCCGCCCTACGTTCCGGGAACCGGGCGCATCGAGACGAGTGGGGGACGGGATGGGCGTTCGCAGGTGGTCGACGGGTGCAGTGCTCGCCGTGGGGCTGGTCCTGGCCGCGCCGGCCGTGGCGAGCGCCGCGCCACCACAGACCACCCCGCCGACCACACCGGCGCAGACCGGGGGTGGGTGCGCCGAGAACGGCGCGGTCATCGCGGGTGCCGCCCGGGGCGCCGAGCCGTTCGGGGAGACGGTCAGGGACAACACCCCGATCGCTCCGCTGAACGCGGTCTTCTTCACCCTGTTCTGCGCGGAGGACTGACCGCGCTGCCGGCGCCGTCCTGACCGGACGGAGGCTCAGGTGGTCGGGACGGCGTCAGCCGCGCTCGGCGACGGCGGCCAGCCGGTCGAGCGAGGCCCGCAGCCGGTCGGCGGTGGTGGACCGCGCCCGTGGCAGGCGCTGCTCGTCGGTCAGCTGTGACCAGTCGTAGGTGTGCGTGACGAGGGTCCGGACGTCGTCGATCGGATCGAGCTCCCACCGCCAGAGGTGTCCCGGCGGTGCCTGGCCGGGCTCGGCGGGCCGCCACGCGATGCGCCTGCCCTCCTCGAACTCGACCACGTGGTTCTCGCGGACGTTGCCGCCGGTGAGCGTCATGGTGAAGACGTCGCCGACGGCCCGGACCCGCTGCCCGCCGGCCGCCTCGGCGAGGTTGTCGTTGCCGTCCCACCGCGGCTGCTGGGCCGGATCGGCGATCAACTCGAAGACCCGGGCAGCACCCGCCGCGACCTCCCGGTCGGCGCTGACGACGCGCGGGACCTCCTCGGAGCCGGTCACGCCGACATCGAAGCACCGGGGAGCGCCGGTTCGGGAGTGCGCGGACCGGAGGATGAGCGCACCCGCCGCTACCTCGCAGCGACCCCGGCAGGCGGTCGGGGTCCTGGGCTCAGCGAGGAGCGGGGAGGTCTTCGAGGTCGAAGGCGGCGTGCAGAGCGGCGGTGAGGGCGATCTCCTGCTCAGGCCGCAGCCGGCCGATCTGCCGACCCAGCGCCGACGTCGGCACGGTGACGATGTTGTCGCAGCTGATGACGCTCGGGTCGTCGAGGCCGTCGGCGGGGCCCACGGAGACCTCGGTCGACAACCCGCGGATCCTGCTCGTGATCGGGGCGACGGTGACCCGCGACAGGTGTGGGCGGACCAACTCACGGGTCAACACGAGGACGGGGCGGGTCTTGTCGAGTCGAGCCAGGTGGATGGGACGCATCAGTCGAGATCATCGAGCGGCGTCCGGGCCGCGTACTCGGCGAGATCGTCCAGATCGTCGGCTGGGGGCTCCGCGGCCAGGATGGCCGCATCGCGAGCCGCGATCTGGCGGCGCTGCTCGCGTCGGAGCGCCTGACCGACCACCGCAGCACGGGAAGGAGCTCGGCCGTCGGACACCAGCTGGTCGATGAACTCCACGAGTTCCTCGGGGAGTCGAACGGCGATCTGGGTGCTCACTCCATCTACGGTACCGAACCGGGATGCACAGTGGTACCGGCCGGATGGGAGCAGCAGGCTGATCGTCCTCCTGCCACCATGCGTGCATGCCCGTGTCGATGACCATCCGCGAGGTCCCGGACGACACACGTGACGAGCTCGCCGCCCGGGCCGCCCGATCGGGCCAGTCGTTGCAGGAGTACGTGCGCGCACAGCTGATCGAGCTGGCCCGGCGGCCCAGCCCCGTCGACTTCTGGGATCACGTCGATCACCGGGTCCGGGCGACGGGCAGCCGGCTGACGGCGGGAGAGATCCTCGAGCTCCGCGACGGCGCCCGCTGGTGACGGTCGTCGTCGACGGCTCCGTGGTGGTCGCCACATCCGTGGACAACGGCTCGGACGGGGAGAAGTCGGACCCCAACCTGTGAGCCCTCGACCGCAGGTCAGCCGGCGCACCCGGGCCGCGGTGCCGGTTCCGGTCGCCGGATCTTCAGGGTCCTGACCGCCGAGGACGGACCGTTCCGCTCGGCGTCGCTGGGGCGCGTGTGACGACGACGTGCCGGCGGGCCACCCGGCTGCCGATGGGGCAGGGGAGCGGCGGTCAGACCCCCGTCGACTCGGGGGAGTGCTTCCGCATGGCTGGACGACGACGGCTCCAGGACCGCCTCGCGGTCCTCGGTGGCGCGCGGCCCGACCTGCTCGAGGCGGCGCCGGGCGCGCGGCCGCGGTTCGCCGCACTCGGCGGGGTCCTGCTCAGCACCGGCGGCCTCGCCGTCGCCTCGGCGGCCTTCGCGCTGCACATGGCCCTCGGCGTCTGGTGGCCGTTCGCGCTGGTGCTCGGCCTCGGCTGGGGCGCCGTCGTGGTCAACCTCGACCGGATGCTGCTGGTCGGCATGGCGCACGACGCCTCGCTCAAGCGCAACCTCGCCCTCGCCGTCCCGCGGGTCGGGCTGGCGCTGGTCCTCGGGGTCGTCGTCGCCACCCCGCTGACGCTGCAGGTGTTCCACAAGGAGATCGACGCCGAGATCACCGTCATGCAGGCCGAGGCGGCCGACGCGTACCGGCAGTCGCTGCAGGCCGACGCGCGCTTCGCCGGGCTCGACGAGCTGCAGCAGCGGGTGACGCAGGCGCAGGACGTCGTCGCCACCGGCGGGCAGGCCGACCCCGCGCTGGCCGCCGTCCAGAGCGAGCTGACCGCCCGGCAGCAGGCCTACGACGCCGCCCTCACCACCCAGCGCGACCTCGAGGCGCGGGCCCAGTGCGAGCTCGACGGTACCTGCGGCACGGGCGAGGCCGGCACCGGCACCGCCTACGTCCAGGCCCGCGCCGCCGCCGACGCGCAGGCCGCCGTCGTCGCCTCCGCGCGTGCCGAACTCGACGACGCGACCGCGGCCGCCGCGGACGCCGAGTCGCGCAGCGCCGACCTCGCCGCCGCCGCGCTGGCCACCGACTCCGCAGAGCTGAACCGGCTGACGTCGGAGCTCGACCGGCTGCAGGCCGCGTTCGACGCCACCAACGAGGGCTCGGGCGGCATCCTGCTGCGGCTGGAGGCGCTCGACCGGCTCAGCGACCGCAACGCCACGCTGGCCGCGGCGAAGTTCATGCTGTCGCTGCTGTTCATGTGCGTGGAGATCCTGCCGGTGCTCATGAAGGTGCTGCTCAACTTCGGCCCGCCGACCGCCTACGACCGGCTGGCCGCGCTGCGCGACGGCGGCGACGTGGAGATCGAGCAGCTGCAGCAGCAGTCGCGGCGCACCGTGGCCGAGGCCAAGGAGGAGCTGCTCGTCATGGCCGAGCAGGAGCGCCTCGACCGGCAGAAGGCCGCCATCCGCACCCGCCACCTCGCCGCCATGGCCCAGGCGCAGGCCGACGCCGAGGAGGCTGCCCGCCCGCCGGCGCCGCGGCCCGCGCCGCCGGTCGAGGAGCCGGGACGGCCGCTGTGGGACACCGGCCCCATCCGCCTGGCCCGCTCCGCCGCCCGCACCATCCGGCCCGGTCGCCGGCCGGCTGGACGCGTCCCGACCACGGTCTGAGGTGACACCGACCGAGGGTCCGCCGTCGCAAGCGTGTGCGCCCGCGCCTCCTTCCACGCCCCGTGGTGCGGCGTCGGCGCACACGCTCTCCGGGCCTGGCCGGCCCGCCGACCTACGCCGAGCTGGCCGCTCAGATCCGTGAGGTCGTCGTCCGCGCGGGCTGAGTCACCGCAACGGGTCGTCGTCGAGGTACGGGGAGCTCGGGGACCAGCTCGTCCCAGTCGTCGGGCGCCATGCCCAGTTCCCGGCGGACCCGCCGCCGGGCGACCAGCAGGTGAGCGGCCTCCCGTGCCGCGTCGAGCGACTGCAGCTCGTCGGTGTCCTCGACGTCGCTCAGCGCCCTGCGGGTGCCCATCGTCAGCCAGCGGTGGGCCTCGCGCAGGTCGCCGTGCAGCTCGTAGTCCTCGCCGATGAAGAGGTAGACGTCCCCGTCGGACGGTCGCTCTCGGCGCACCTCTTCGGCCAGCGCGCGGGCGGCATCGACGTCGCCGGCCTGGAGGAGGGCGTGGTGCAGGTAGCAGCGCACGTCGGGCTCGACGGGCTCCCCCGTCCCGGCGGCGCGGCGGAGTACGCGGACGGCGTCGTGAGTGTCGCCGACCCGGACGAGCTGTTCCCCGGCGGCGACGAGCAGGTCGGCCGTGTTGACCTCGTCGCCGGCCCGGGTGCCCTCCTCCGCCCACGCCTCCAGCCGCCTCGCCATCGCGCGGCTGTCGTCCGGCGTCTGGCCCGGGTGGTGCAACGCCGCCAGGTCGTCCTGCGTGCGCGGCCTCCGCATGCGCCGACCGTAGGGCAGCCGATGGGTGACCGGCCTCGCTCGGTCGGCCTGCTAGCTGTACTGACCGGAAACGTTGGTCGGGAGCGTGTGACCACGGGATCTAGTTGACGGATCTTGTGAGGGAGGACCTCCGGGCGTGGAGTGGAGCTGCTGAAGGCGACCACTGCCACGACACCGGAGGTCCTCGTGCTCCACGC
>NZ_JBJGYP010000023.1:0-72336 GCF_054050055.1 Geodermatophilus sp. SYSU D00814 | reverse complement strand
GGACGCCCGTCCGCAGCACGGGGTCCACGGCGGGCTGCTGGCGAGCCGCCCCGAGGTGGTGGCGCACGCCCCCGACGGCGGCACCGCGCACGGGGCCAAGGCGGGAGCTCCGGGCCAGGGCGGGACGGGGCGTTCGCCGGGGCGCTGCGCGCGCGGCCGGCCTGACCCGTCGCCCCGTGAAGTGCCACCGGCCCGGCCCCTCGGGGAGGGACCGGGCCGGTGGGCGACCCGTCAGCGGCGGGGAGGTCCCGCCGGCCGGGTCAGCTGTCGACGGCCATCCGATGTCCGTCCAACGGCCCCGGTCCACCGCAGCCACGGCCGCCGGTTCCGGTCACGGGCGAGGGGTCCCCGGCGCAGGGGGCTCCGGGCCCCCCCCCCCCCCCGGGCGGGCGGCGGGTGGCGGGCGCGGGGCGGGGGGGTGGGGGGGGGGGGGGGGGGGGGGTGGGGGGGGGGGGGGGGGGGGGGGGGGGGGGGGGGGGCGGGGGGGGGGGGGGGGGGGGGGGGGGGGCGCTGCCGGCGTCGTGCGCTACGTGCTCGTCGCGCGGGCCAGTTCCCGGGGCGTCGAGGGGCCCGAGGCCCCCTGGACGACCGCCCAGTCGCGGGCGCACGTTCCGCAAGTCGTCACCGAGCCGGCGTGCGACTCCGCGTGGACGCGCAGGAGGACCCCTGCTGGCGACCGCGGCCACGTCGACCCGGTACTGCCGCTCCCGGAAGTACCGCTCTCCCCCGTAGATGGTCTGCTCCTCCATCTCGGCGAGCTCCTGCCGCAGCTGCCCCGGGCGACGGCGTCGCGCACCGCGTCACCCAGTCCGTCGGCCTCGCCCCGGGTCGCCGCCCAGCTCAGGTGACCGCTGTCGACGAGCAGCTTCCACACCTGGGCCGACTCCGCGTCGAGGACCTGCACCGCCCGGGGCACGTCTCGTCGTTGCGCATCCGGCAGTCGTGGCACAGCAGCTCGCGCGCCCGCTCGACCTCGGCCGCGGCGGCCAGCACCGTCTCCACGACCCCGATGAGGGGCTCCCCGCCGAGCACCACCTCGCGCTCGCACAGCAGGTCGACGATCTGCTGGTGCTCGGCGGCCCCGTCGATCGCCTCCTGCACAGCCGCGGCGACGTCGTATTGCTCCTCGAGCACCTCGTCACCGAACAGCACCTCGCGAGCCCGCTGGGCCTCGGCAGCGTCCGCCGCCATCTCCCGCACCGCCTCGGCCGGCGTCTCCGCACCGCCCAAGTAGCCCTGCCGCAACAGCGCGTCGGTGACCTCGTCGAGCTGCTGGAGGACGCCGGGGCGCAGGGGGCCTTCTCGGTGTCGGGCACGTCGATCTCCTCCGCGACGGTGAGGCGGGCCCGTCGCCCGCTCCACCGCCTCGGGACCGTCCGGCCGCTCTGCTGTTGGTCCATCCCAGTCACAGGACCCACGTCAGGAGCGTCCTGGCGTTGCTCGGCGACCCGCTCGACCTCGTCGCTGAACAACGACAGCTGTCCGAACACTGTTGACCCGCGCACGTGAAGCACCGTTCGTGCAGGCCGATCAGTGTCAGTGGTCTCGTGTGGACGCGGGTGAGATCCGGGCTCTGCGAGGTATGCGTGCAGGAGCGGCTGGATGTCCGCCGACGGCGGCGGCCAGGACGCCGGGCCGCACTGCTGCTCAGGACGCTCGTAGCTGGAGTCGCCGGGTGCAGCCGGTTGGGACGCGGGCACGGGATGGAGCGGTGAGGACCGGAGCGAGGCCGCCCACGTCAGGCGGTTGTCGCCCGTTTCACGTCGAAGGCCATGAGCACGGTCTCGACGACCGAGTCGACGTACTCGGGAGTGATGGGATCTCGGGTGATCAGCAGCCGGGTCCAGATGGGGCCGATCAGCAGGTCGATCATCAGGTCCTGGTCGACGGAGGGGGCCAGCTCGCCGCGAGCGATGGCCAGCGCCAGGGCCCTCCGGTAGGCCTGTCGGCGGGTGTGGATGACGGTGTAGACGAGATCGGTGATCTCGGGGTGGTGCCCGGCCTCGCGGATGAGCCGGGCGACGAACTGCCCTCGGCCGCGCACGAAGGTCTCGGCCGCGCCGTGCAGCAGCGCGAGCAGGTCGCCTCGCAGGGTGCCGGAGTCGGGGACGTCGACGCTCTGCAGAGCCAGCCGCTCCACTCCAGCGGCGGCGACCGCGGCCTTCGACGGCCATCGGCGCAGGATCGTGGTCTTGGCGACGCCGCTGCGGGCGGCGAGCTCGTCGAGCGTCAGGCCGGTGTAGCCGTGCGAGCCGAGCAGCGTGAGGAGCTGCTCGAGGATGCGGTCGTCGAGGGCTCGGTCCCGTGGCCGGCCGCGGCCCGCCGATGTCTCTGGAGCGACACCCACGTTCCTCGCAACCTCCCGTTCTGGAACAGGCGCCCGAAGTTTACGCGGGGCCAGCAGGAGCTCAGAAATCGCGACCGCACATTCCGCTACTGGTGGTTGCGCCCGCGCGCGGCGTGGGTCTAGCGTCCTCTCACCGGCGCAGCCGCTCGATCTCGGACCTCGTGTTCCCGGGGTTGCGCCGTCTCCGAGCGCACAGGTCTCGTCCGCCGGTTCAGCGTCCCGACGGCCGCCATTCCTGCCGCCCAGCGATGGGCGAGCATTCGGCGCCGCACACCCGGTCGGCCGGCTGGGGACGGCCTCTCACACCCCTCACCTGATCCGGTGGGGCATCCGCTGACCCATCCCCGTACCGGACTGACGGTCGACCTGTCGATTGCTCAGCGTCGGGCTCGACCTGCCTCCTGCTTCTTCCTGCCCTCGATGAGACGAGGCCACTCGGATGACTACTGCGAGCGTGAACAACGGAGTGCGCCGGACGACCGGCTCGCTCTTCCTCGGCGGCGCCCTGGCGTTCGCCGCGGCGGCGACGGCGCTGTCGTCGACCTTCGAGTGGCCGGACATCCTGCGGGAACCGGCCCACGTGGTGCTGCCGGCGTTCGTCGCCGGGGGCACGAGCCTGGTGTGGACCTGGTTCGCCACCGCCTGGACCTACGCGATCCTGCTCGTCCCGATCCTGCTGCTGCCCGCCGTACTGGGGCGGCGCAGCGACCCGGTGCTGCGGGCGGCCACCTTCATCGGCGCCACCTCGGTGGTCCTCGCGTTGATCGGGTTCCTGCGCTGGGTGTTCGTCGTCCCGCCGCTGGCCGACTCCTACGTCACCGGCGACGCCACCACCCGGGCCGCGGTGGACGCGGCCTGGACCGCCCAGCACCAGTTCGGCGGCGCCCTGCTCGGTGAGCACCTCGGCCAGCTGCTCGCCGTCGGCTGGTCGGTCACCCTCAGCGTGATCATCCTGCGCACCCGGGTGCTGCCCCGCTGGCTCGGCCTCACCGGGCTGATCGTCAGCGCGCTGTACCTCAGCAACCAGGGCGACATCCTGGCCACCGCCGTGCCCGACTTCCCGGTCTGGGACCTCGGGGGCCTGATCGGCAGCACGACGTGGGGCCTGTGGGTCGCCGCCCTGGGCGTGATGGTTCTGCTGCGGCCCGCCGGCGCCGCGCTCGACAGCGAGCCGACCGGCGGCTCTGCGGATGTCCCGTCCCCGCGACCGCCGGCCGCGACCGGCGTCAGGAGCTGAGCACCATGACCGCTCACGCCGGACCGCACGCGTCCCGCCTTCGCAGGTGGCTCATCTGGACCGCGGGGTTCCTCGCCTTCCCGATCGCGGGACTGGCCGGGACCGCCGTCGCCGGCCGGGTGGACAGTCCACTGGCTGCGCTGCTCGGTGGCGCCGTGGCCGGCCTGGTCCTCGGCCTCGGGCAGACACTGGTGAGCCTGGGGCGGCTCGACATCCGCCGGTGGGTGCCGGCCACCGGGCTCGGCATGGGCCTGGGCCTGCTCCTGGGCGCCGTCACGGTCGGCTACGGCACCTCGCTGGCCGACCTGGCGCTGATGGGCGCCCTCACCGGCCTGCTCCTCGGGCCCGCACAGGCCCTGGCACTGCCCCGGAGGACCCGACTGCGCTGGCTGTGGGCCGCCGCAGTGCCTGCCTTGTGGGCGCTGGGCTGGACCGCCACCACCCTCGGCGGGATCGCCGTCGAGGAGCAGTTCACCGTCTTCGGCGCCTACGGCGCGGTGACCTTCTCCGCTCTGTCCGGGCTGCTCCTGCTAGTGCTCCTGCCCGACGGTGGCCCAGCCGGCTCCCCTGCGGCGGCCGCACCGGCGCCGGCACCGAGCCAGGCACGGGCATGACCGCAGCCCCGCGGCACGTCATCTTCGGCACCGGCGCGATCGGGCTGGCTGTCCTCGACGCGCTGCGCCGCCGCGGCGAGTCGGCCCGGCTGGTGAACCGCTCCGGTGCCGCCCGTGTCCCCGGCGACGTCGAGGTCGTCGGCGGGGACGCCCGGGACCCGGCCTTCACCAGCGAGGTGGCTCGGGGAGCCGGCGTTGTCTACCAGACGCTCAACCCGCCCTACCCGGAGTGGACCGCCCAGTTCCCGCGGCTGCAGACCGGCGTGCTGATCGCCGCTGCCGCCGTCGGGGCCCGGCTGGTGAGCATGGAGAACGTCTACACGTACGGCCGCCCCGCCGGCCGGGTGCTGACCGAGGACCTGCCCGACGGTGCGCACACCATCAAGGGGCGGCTGCGCGGCCGGATGGCTCGCGAACTGCTCGTCGCCCATGACGCCGGCCGCGTCGAGGTGGCCATCGGCCGGGCCTCGGACTACTTCGGCCCGCGCGGCGGCGCCCAGTCCAACCTCGGCGACCGCGTCTTCCCCGCCGCGCTGGCCGGAAAGACCGCCTCGGTGTTCGGCGACCCCGATCAGCCGCACACCTACACCTACATCCCCGACATCGGCGAAGGCCTGGCCGTCCTCGGCGAGCACCCCGACGCCCCCGGGCAGGTGTGGCACCTGCCGAACGACCCCGACACCCGCACCACCCGCCAGCTGGTCGACATCGTCTACCGGCAGGCCGGCCACCCGGCCGGCAGGCTGCGCGCGATGCCGCCGCGGCTGCTGTGCGCACTCGGCCTGGTCAACCCCACCCTGCGGGAGTTGGTCGAGATGCAGTACCAGTTCGCCGAGCCGTTCGTCGTCGACAGCAGCACGACCGCCGACAAGCTCGGCGTCCAGGCCACCCCGCTCGAGCAGGCGGTGGCCGACACCCTGCGGAGCTACCGCCATGGCTGACGAGGAGATCATCTGGCCCGTGGGCACAAGCGCCCAGGACCCTGCCCTCGCAGACAGGCCGTACCTCTTCGCCCCCAGGGGCTTCCTGGTCGCCGTCCTCACCGACGCCGGCGAAGCCCAGCGCGCGGCGGCCGCCCTGCAGACGGTCGGGTTCACCGACAGGGAGCTGCGGATCTTCGCCCCCGACCAGATCCTCGAGGACTACGCGCGCTACACCGCCCAGAAGAGCGTGCCGCGCCGCGTCGTCACCGCGCTCACCGACGACCGGGAGACCCTCGACCTCTACCACGGGCACGCCCGGGACGGCCGCTACGCCCTGTGGGTGCACGTCGCCGACGACGACGAGGCCGGCCGTGCGATCCGCGGCCTGTCCGGATCTGCCGCCTTGCACATCCGGCACTACGGCCACCACCGGCAGAGCGACTTCCACCTCCAGCGACCCACCACCCGAGCGCCACGAGCAGAACGGGGGTTCCGATGAAGACCACCCAGCCGGACACGCTGCGGGTGCCACCGGTCGCCGCCGGCGCGCACACCATGAACTCGATCGTGCAGGACCGGTACGGCCCGGCACCGGAGGACGTTCTCCAGCTCGCCGAGATCGGGCAGCCCTCGATCGCCGACGATGAGGTCCTGGTGCGGGTGCACGCGGCCAGCGTGGACCGGGGCACCTGGCACATCATGGCCGGGCTGCCCTACCCCATCCGGCTCGCCGGCTTCGGCCTGCGCCGGCCCAGGTACCCCAACCCGGGTCGCGCCCTCGCCGGCACGGTCGAGGCCGTCGGGGCCGCCGTGACCGGCTTCGCGCCGGGCGAGGCGGTGTTCGGCGTCGGCGACGCGACCTTCGCCGAGTACGCCCGCGCCCGACCGGACAAGCTCGCCACCAAGCCGGCCAACGTCACCTTCGAGCAGGCGGCCGCGGTGCCCGTCTCCGGGCTCACCGCGCTGCAGGCCGTCCGCGACCACGGACGGGTACAGGCCGACCAACGCGTGCTGATCCTCGGCGCCTCCGGCGGCGTCGGCAGCTTCGCCGTGCAGATCGCCAAGTCGTTCGGGGCCGAGGTCACCGGCGTGGCCAGCACGGCGAAGGCCGACGCGGTCCGGGCGCTGGGCACCGACCACGTTCTCGACTACACCCGGGAGGACCCAGCCGACGGCCGGCAGCGCTACGACGTCGTCCTCGACATCGGCGGCAACCGCCGGCTGTCCCGGCTGCGCCGCGCCCTCACCGCGCGGGGACGGCTGGTCATCGTCGGCGGCGAGACCGACGGACGCTGGCTCGGCGGCAGCGACCGCCAGATCCGGGCCACCCTGCTGTCCCCGTTCATCGGCCAGCAGCTCGGCACGTTCGTCGCGTCGGAGAACGCCACGGACCTCGGCGCGCTGCGCGACCTCATCGAAGCCGGCGCGATCACCCCCGCCGTCGACCGGACCCACCCGCTCGCCGAGACCGCTGCGGCCATCCGTCACCTCCTCGACGAGCAGGCCCGCGGCAAGCTCGTCGTCTCCCTCACCCCGACCACCCACACTCCGGACGCAGGGAGCACGCCATGACCGAGCACCGCACCCCCTACCCCGTCCGCGTCGACGCGGCGCTGGACCCCTCGCTCTCCCGCGGGTTGTGGCTGGTCAAGTGGCTGCTGCTGATCCCGCACATCGTCGTGCTGTTCTTCCTGTGGGTGGCGTTCGCCGTCGTCACGGTGATCGCGTTCTTCGCGATCCTGTTCACCGGCCGCTACCCGAGGTCGTTGTTCGACTTCAACGTCGGGGTCATGCGCTGGTCCTGGCGGGTGCACCACTACGGCTACTGGGCGCTGGGCACCGACCGCTATCCGCCGTTCACCCTCGCCGAGGTGCCGGACCACCCCGCGCACCTGCAGGTCGCCTACCCCGAACGGCTGTCCCGGGGTCTGATCTTCGTGAAGTGGTTGCTGGCCATCCCGCACTTCCTGGTCCTGGCGATCTTCGTCGGCGGAGGACTGTGGCTGGGCACACGCCTCGGGGCCACCGACGGCGCCTGGGACAACGGCTCCAACGCCGGCTGGAGCCTGGTCGGGTTGCTCGTGCTGATCGCCGCGATCGTGCTGCTGTTCACCGGCCGCTACCCCCAGCCGCTCTACGACTTCGTCCTCGGCATGGACCGGTGGGCACTGCGGGTCGGGGCCTACGCCGCGCTGATGACCGACCGCTACCCGCCGTTCCGGCTCGACACCGGCGGCACCGACCCCGGCTCGGTCCCCGCCCCACCGATCGGACCGCCGCCACCGCGGACGCCGGCCACCGCGCCGCGACCGGTGGTGCCGGCCGCTGAGCCACCGGCCGCCGCCACACCGCTGACCTCCGCGTAGCGCGTCGTCCACCGCGCCGGACGTCGGTTCGGCGCGGTGGCCCGGGCGAAGCCGACACCCCACCCGCCGTCGCGCACCCACGGCCGGCACCACGCAGACGCCCGGTCGCCGCGCACTCGCCTCTCGAGCACAGGAGCCCCCGATGTACGCACCACGCCAGCATCAGCACCCGGAGCGCGATTCGATGATCACCCCCTCCGTGCTCATCCGGGCGGCCGGGGTAGCGGCGATCGCCGCCGGCGCGTTGTTCGTCGGGGTCCAGATCGGTCATCCCCCGCTGGACCTCGACTTCATCACCACGACCGAGGCGGCGGTCCGCAACACCGTGAAGGTGCTGATGGCCGCGCTGGCGCTGGCCGGGATCACCGGCATGTACCTCAGCCAGGTCCGCCGGAACGGAGTCCTCGGGCTCGTCGGCTACCTGATCCTGGCAGCGGGCTACCTGCTCATCGTGAGCTCCACCTACAGCTTGGCGTACGTCCTGCCGCCGGTCGCCGACACCGCTCCGTCCTACGTCACGGATGTCCTCCACACGTTCAGCGGCCGAACGACCGCGGGCGACGTCGGCGTCCTGGGCACGCTGTTCCAGATCCAGAGCGCCTTCTACCTGGCGGGCGGTCTCGTCTTCGGTGTCGCCCTGTACCGGGCACGCGTCCTCACCCGCTGGGCGAGCGCACTGCTGGCGGTCGGCGGTCTGGTCAGCATCGCCGTCGCCGTGCTGCCGGACGCCTTCTACCGGCTGATCGCCCTCCCGAACGGAATCGCGCTCATCGGCCTCGGGTTCTCGCTCTGGCGATCCCAGCGGCAGGACGGCGACCCGACGGTGTCCGCCGTCGAGGATCCTCCCGAGCGCACCGCGGTTCGATGATCCTCTGGCGCTCGACGTGGCGCGTGCCGATCGCCCTGGCGGCCCTCGGCGCCATCCCGGTGATCGCCGGCGTCGTGCGCCTCGTCGAGCTGTCCGGCGGGACGACGGCGATGGCGTCCGACGCCCGGTACGACGCGACGCCGCTGCCGGTCGTGCTGCACATCGTCTGCGCCGCCGTGTTCGCGATCGTCGGCGCCCTCCAGTTCGCGCCGCCCCTGCGCCGGACCGGCTGGCACCGCCGAGCCGGGCGGGTGCTGGTCCTCGCCGGGCTGGGGGTGGCGCTGTCGGCGCTGTGGCTGAACCAGCACTTCCCGCGCGCGGGTGCCACCCGGGAGGTGCTGTACCCGCTCCGGACGGCGTTCGGCGTGGCGCTGGTGGCCACCATCGTCCTCGGGTTCCTCGCGGCCCGTCGTCGCGACTTCACCCATCACCGGGCGTGGATGATCCGCAGCTACGCCATCGGTCTCGTCGCCGGCACCCAGGTCTTCACGCTGGGCATCGGTGGTGCGGTCTTCGGCACCGGTGAGCTGACCACCGCCCTCCTGCTGGCCGCGGCATGGGGGATCAACCTGGCGGTCGCTGAGCGAGCGATCCGCAGACGGCCCCGCCGTCGCACGCCCGTGACGTCCACCCGGGTGGTGGTGCCATGACCGACTCGGATGGCCCCCAACACGTCACCCCTACCTCCCGGGACAGCGCGTGTGGACCCCCGGCCCGCCGGACGGCGCTGGTGCGGTGCAGGCGCTGGGCAGCCCTGGAGCCGCCGAGCGCCCCTCGCGACCGCCGGATGTTTGTTCCTCGCCCTCGCACACCCACCCTCGGCGCCGTCGCATCGAGTCCCTCGCGCAACGCAAGCCCGGCAGTCGCCGACGCTCCGTGGACGGTCCGTGGAGCAGGCAGCGACGCTGGACGCCACGGTGTACGCCAGCGTCTCGCTGGTGCTCCGGCGCCGGCAGGTGCAGACCCCGGTGGACACCGACGACCGGCCGCGGTGGGCCGACCAGCTGCACTACGAGCTCGGGCGGGGGCCGCGCCGGACGTGGTCTGGGCGCAGGAGACCTTCTCCATCGAGGATTTGACCATCGAGCCGCGCTACGGAGCCTGGGGACGGCGGGTCGTCGCCGAGACCGGCATCCGCAGCGGCCTGTCGATGCAGCTGTTCACCGACCCCGGGGGACGTTCTCAGCCTGGGCGCGCTGGACCTGTACTCGCCGCAGCCGCGGGCCCTCGACGTCGACACCTCGGGCCGAGGCCGAGGCGTTCGCCGCCCACGCCGCCATCGCGCCGGACAGCGCGCAGACCGAGGCGCACCTGGGCAGCGGGCTGGTGACCCGCACCGTCATCGGCCAGGCGGGGAGCATCCTGGTGGAGCGCCTGGAGATCACCGCGGACCAGGCGTTCGAGGTGCTCAGCAGGACATCGCAGGACGGCAACGTCACGCTCCGCGACGTGGCCCGGCACCTGGGCGAGACCAGCGAGGTCCCGGTACCCGAGCCACGGAGCCCGGTCGTGTGGCGGCCCGGCCGGGCCGGGACCGCTGGCGCACGACCGGCGCACCGGCGACTGGGTCGAGCTGACAGAGCTCCGGTGGTGGCGCCCGTCCTCACCCGCGGTGCGATCGCGATCACGGGGACAGGTGGTCGATGCAGGCCCAGACGGTCTTGCGGTGCCCGTCGGTCGTCCAGCCGTGCGCGTCGCACAGCCGGGCGACCAGGTGCAGTCCGAGGCCGCCCCTCGCGGGATCGCGGCCGACGGCGGGACTGGGCGGCCGGTCGGCCGCGGCGTCGCTGACCTCGAGCAACCAGCAGGTGTCGTTGCTCGTCACGGTGACCTCGACCGGGCCGCGGCCGTGCCGCACCGCGTTGGACGCCAACTCCTCGTAGGCCAGCAGCAGTCGCTCGACCGCGCCCTCGCCGGTGACGGGCGGGTGGGCGCCGTCGTGCAGCGCAGCGGCCAGCCGTCGCCGGCCGGCGGTCAGCTCGGCCGGGCCGGCCGGTACCCAGGGGGCGACAACGTGAGCGCTCCCCGTTTCCGGCTGCGGCCGTTGCCCCCACGTCGACGGGCTCGTGCCGGTGCCGTCGGATCCCCCGATCGCCGGCCCGGCGCGCGGACGCCATCCGTCCGCGCGGGCCCCGTCCTCGCCGACGCCGCCGGTGCTCACCGGCGGAGACCGCGTAGGGCGGGTGACCGGGCGCCGTACTGCTCACCGGTCGAGTCCATGATCTGCCTCGATCCCTCGGGGATCGGCATGGACCGCTGGATGTGCCTCGCGACAGCCCACAGGGGTGACGTCACCGGCAGCGCGCGAGCGCAGGCCGGGACGAGAACCGGCGGACGACCGCCTCGGCCACCGTGGCCAGCCGCAACCATCAACGCCCACGCGCTGAGGGAACAGGACCGACCCTGTGGTCGCTCGGGTACCCCGTCCGGTCCCGGGCACACGCGACCACACGGTCATGCCGCGACCGGGCGGACCGCCGGTCCGCCGGGCCCGCGACGGTCGGGCTACGAGGTCTCCGCCGATCCCTCCATCCGCGGGGCCGTCGGGAGCCGGCCGTCCAGCAGCAACTGCCGGTACGGGGCCAGGCTCGGATGACCGAGGTCCCAGAGGTTCTCGTTGAGGACCTGGGCGAGTGCGTTGTGTTCGAAGGCGGGCCAGGCGGTGGTGCCGGCGAGGTACTGCAACCTCCTTCGCATCCGTCAGACGTCACCGGCCCGGCCCCAGAGGAACCGGGCCGGTGACGACCTGAGTGGTCAGACATGACCTACTGGCCGATCTCAGGACATTGCTGTCCGGAACCGGGACATTGCTGTCCGCGCCAGCAGGGACAATCCCTGGCCGTTCACATCAACTGCAGCCGCTGGTGGAGCCGCAGCCCTCGCAGACGTAGCAGCTGCCGGCCGGGCGCATCTTCGTGCCGCAGGTCATGCACAGCGGCGCGTCGGTGACGTTGCCGGTGACCATCTCGAACAGCTCGGCCGAGGAGTGGGCCTCCTTGGCCGCCTCGGCCTTCGGCTCCGGCTTGGCCGGCGCCTCGGTCGGCACCGAGCCGCGCAGCGCCTCGACGTCGACCTCCTCCTCGACGACGGTGGCCGTCGACGCGGAGGTGTCGTAGCCGGCGACCTGGGCCGCCCGCTCCTCGGCGGTGAAGATGCCGAGGGTGGCGCGGGTGTCGACCGGCAGGTGGTCGAGCGCGAGGCGACGGAAGATGTAGTCCATCACCGACTGGGCGATCCGGATGTCCGGGTCGTCGGTCATGCCGGCCGGCTCGAAGCGCATGTTGGTGAACTTCTGGATGTAGGTCTCCAGCGGCACACCGTGCTGCAGCGCGATCGAGATGCCGATCGAGAAGGCGTCCATGACACCGGCCAGGGTCGAGCCCTGCTTGCCGAGCTTGAGGAACACCTCGCCGAGACTGCCGTCCTCGTACATCCCGGCGGTCATGTAGCCCTCGGCGCCGGCGACGCTGAACGACGTCGTCATGCTCTGCCGCTTCTTGGGCAGCCGGCGGCGCACCGGGTGCGAGGTCGTGGCGACCGGAGCCGCCTCGGCCTCGACCGGGGTCTCGGACTTCTTGGCCTTGGCGTCGGACAGCGGCTGGCCGACCTTGCAGTTGTCGCGGTAGATCGCCAGCGCCTTGAGGCCGAGCTTCCAGCCCTGGAAGTAGATGTTCTCGACGTCCTCGACGGTCGC
This sequence comes from Geodermatophilus sp. SYSU D00814, assembly GCF_054050055.1. Lineage (NCBI taxonomy): Bacteria > Bacillati > Actinomycetota > Actinomycetes > Geodermatophilales > Geodermatophilaceae > Geodermatophilus > Geodermatophilus sp. SYSU D00814. The sequence goes on along the minus strand of NZ_JBJGYP010000023.1, from coordinate 60,287 downwards.
CGTCTCCGGCATGTTGACCGTCTTGCTGATGGCGCCGGAGATGAACGGCTGCACCGCGGCCATCATGCGGACGTGGCCCATCGGGGAGATGGCCCGCTCGCCCATGGCGCAGTCGAAGACCTCGTAGTGCTCCGGGCGCAGGCTCGGGGCGTCGACGACGTGGCCGTGCTCGGCGATGTACTCGACGATCGCCTCGACCTGCTCGTCCTGGTAGCCGAGGCTCTTGAGCGCCCGCGGGACCGTCTGGTTGACGATCTGCATGGACCCGCCGCCGACCAGCTTCTTGTACTTGACCAGCGAGAAGTCCGGCTCGATGCCGGTCGTGTCGCAGTCCATCATGAAGCCGATGGTGCCGGTGGGGGCGAGCACCGAGGCCTGCGCGTTGCGCCAGCCGTTGTCCGCGCCGACCTCCAGGCACTCCTGCCACTGGGCGGTGGCCGCCCGCAGCACGTCGGCGTCGTCGGCGCCGACCGGGCGGATGGCGTCGTTGGCCGCGGCGTGCTTGCGCATGACGCGGGCGTGCGCGTCGGCGTTGCGGGCGAAGCCCTCGTAGGGGCCGACGATGCCGGCCAGCTCGGCCGAGCGGCGGTAGGCGGTGCCGGTCATCAGCGAGGTGATCGCCGCGGCGAGGGTCTGCCCGCCGCGCGAGTCGTAGGCGTGGCCGGTGGCCATCAGCAGCGCGCCGAGGTTGGCGTAGCCGATGCCCAGCTGCCGGTAGGCGCGGGTGGTCTCCCCGATCGGCTCGGTCGGGAAGTCGGCGAAGCAGATGGAGATGTCCATCGCCGTGATGACCAGCTCGACGGCCTTGACGAAGGTCCGGGCGTCGAAGGTCCCGTCGTCCTTGAGGAACTTCATGAGGTTCAGCGACGCCAGGTTGCACGAGCTGTTGTCCAGGCTCATGTACTCCGAGCAGGGGTTGGACGCGTTGATGCGGCCGGTCTCGGGGTTGGTGTGCCAGTCGTTGATCGTGTCGTCGTACTGGATGCCGGGGTCGGCGCACTCCCACGCGGCCTGGGTGACCTTGCGGAAGAGCTCCTGGGCGTCGACGGTCTCGATCACCGAGCCGTCGAGGCGGCCGCGCAGGCCGAACGGCGTGCCGTCCTCCACCGCGCGCATGAACTCGTCGGAGACGCGGACGGAGTTGTTGGCGTTCTGGTACTGGACGCTGGTGATGTCCTTGCCGCCGAGGTCCATGTCGTACCCGGCGTCGCGCAGCGCGCGGATCTTGTCCTCCTCGCGCGCCTTGGTCTCGATGAACTCCTCGATGTCGGGGTGGTCGATGTCGAGGACGACCATCTTGGCCGCGCGCCGGGTGGCGCCCCCGGACTTGATCGTCCCGGCGGAGGCGTCGGCGCCGCGCATGAAGCTGACCGGGCCGGAGGCGGTGCCGCCGGAGGACAGCAGCTCCTTGGACGAGCGGATGCGGGAGAGGTTCAGGCCGGCGCCGGAGCCGCCCTTGAAGATCAGCCCCTCCTCCCGGTACCAGTTGAGGATCGAGTCCATCGTGTCGTCGACGGCGAGGATGAAGCAGGCGCTGACCTGCTGCGGCGCCGGCGTGCCGACGTTGAACCACACCGGCGAGTTGAAGCTGAACACCTGGTGCAGCAGCATCCAGGTCAGCTCGTGCTCGAAGACCTCGGCGTCGCCCTCGCTGGCGAAGTAGCCGTGCTCGCGGCCGGCGGCGCCGTAGGTGAGCACCACCCGGTCGATGAGCTGGCGCAGGCTGGTCTCGCGCTGCGGGGTGCCGACGGCGCCGCGGAAGTACTTCGTGGTGACGATGTTGGTGGCGTTGATGCTCCACTCGGCGGGGAACTCGACGCCGCGCTGCTCGAAGTTGATCGAGCCGTCACGCCAGTTGGTCATGACGACGTCGCGCCGCTCCCAGACCACCTCGTCGTAGGGGTGCACCCCGGCGGTCGTGTAGACCCGCTTGATCTTCAGGCCCTTCCCCCGGGTCGGCGCCTTGACGGCCCGACGCGTACGGCCTGCCGGGCGGTCCTCGATCTCGGTCACGAGCTCTCCCTCGGTGAGTGGTCCGGGCGGCTGGGGAAGAGAGCCACCCTGTTCCTAGCGGTTGGTGCTGACGGTTTCTGGGGTGGTGCTGAGCGGGTGGTGCCGATCGGGCCGGCGACGCTGCCGGCCGGTGGTCAGGTGCCGGACGTGCCTGCGGCGCTCGCCGGGCCGCGTCCGCCGCGACGGCGCGGCGGCGGGTCGAGCTGCATGCCCGGCAGCGGCGGCGTGCCCCCGGTGTGGTGCCGCGCCCGGAGCTCGGTGATCTCCTTCTCGAAGTCCTCCACCGAGGTGAAGGCCCGGTAGACGCTGGCGAAGCGCAGGTAGGCGACCTCGTCGAGCTCCCGCAGCGGGCGCAGGATCGCCAGGCCGACCTCGTGGCTGGGCACCTCGGCCACCCCGCTGGCGCGGATGGCGTCCTCCACCTGCTGGGCGAGCTGCTGGAGCTGGTCCTCGTCGACCGGCCGGCCCTGGCAGGCCCGGCGCACGCCGGCGACGACCTTGGAGCGGTTGAACGGCTCGCTGACCCCGCTGCGCTTGACGACGGCGAGGACGGCCTCCTCCACGGTGGTGAAGCGGCGGCCACAGGCGGGGCACGAGCGGCGGCGCCGGGTGGTGGCTCCCTCGTCGGCCTCGCGCGAGTCGATCACCCGGCTGTCGGGGTTGTGGCAGAACGGGCACCGCACTGCGGTTCACCTCCCTCCGCGGACGGGCTCGGTACCGGGGACCCGGTGCCGGGTGGGGCGTGTCGACGGGCCGCCGGGTGCTCCGGGCACCCGGTGCGCCGACCCCTGCTGTGGACCCCTGCTGTGGACCCCTGCTGTGGACCCCTGCTGTGGACCCCTGCTGTGGACCTCTCTGGGGACATCCCGTGGACGCCCCGGGGAGAACCTGAGGACGGACCTGTGGAGGACCTCCATCGGGGCAACTACTAGATGTAGGGGGACCGTAGGCCCGGCTCCACTACATCTGCAAGTCGATACCGGGCGTGTCTCTTCCGCCGAGACCCGCTCGTGACCTCCTGGTGACCACGCGCGAGCAGGTCTCCCACCGGCCACACGACACGCCGCGACCGCCCGCGTGTCGGCGCGCACGGGACCGGACACGGGTGTACGGACCGGCTGCGGAGGTCGCCGGATCCTGTCGGAACGGCCCACGGGAGCAGGACCGGCGACCCGGTGGACGGTGCCCGGGGCAGCTGCCGGCCGGGCGCGGGCTCGGTGGAGGCGGTGCTGGGTGAGGGCTGGTGCCGGGCAGGCGCGGAGCGCCCGGACCGGCGGAGCTCAGACCGGCGGGCGGACCGCCGGACGACCACCCCGGGCGTTCGGCACGAGGTCGCCGAGCCGGATGGGCCGCGTGAGCAGGTCGGGCTCCCCCGCCGGCACGACCGTCAGACCCGGGCCGGGAACGACAGCCGACCCGGGGGCCGCCTCGCCCCCTGGGCCGGCGACGACGGCCGGCATCTCGGTCGTGACCGCGCGGTGGCGGCCCGACCCGGCGCCGGCGGGTGCGCGGTGCCGGCCGGCCCCGCCCGCACCGACGGCGGGCTGCTCGGCGGTCGCGTCGGCGCCGTGCCGCCGGAACCGGCGGGGGCGCGGAACCGGACCCCCGACGGAGACGACCGCGGCCGTGGCGGGCACCGCCGCGACACCGAGCACCGCAGCGACACCGGGCACCGGAGCGACACCGGGCACCGGAGCGACACCGGGCACCGCCGCGAGGGCTGGCATCGCAGCGGTGGCGGGCGCGTCCGCCGGGGCGGGCGCGGCCGCGGGTACGGCGTCGGCTGCCGGCGCGAGCGTCAGGCGGCGCTCGGGCAACCGGACCGCGGTCAGCTCCACCCAGGTCCCGGCGCCCTCGACGACCCCGGGAACCTCCGCCCGCAGCCGCACCCAGACCTCGCAGGCGCCGCTGTCGTCGTGCCGCCAGCCGAGCATCGCACCCGGCACCCAGGCGCCGTCCACGAGCACCTCGACGTCCTGCGGCGACCCGAAGGACACCGCCGCCCTGCTGTTCACGGCTGCTGACACGCCCCTCACCGTATGCGTTGATCCGAGATCGGTGCGTGAGCGACCGGGGACCGATGGTTGACGAACCGTCGAGGACGCTCTCGTCACTTCTCCGGGCGGCCCTCGGTGGCCGTCCCGTGTCCCCTCCGCCGGGTCAGGGGAGCCGGAGGACCTGCCCGGCGACCACCGCGGAACCCTCGAGGTCGTTGAGCGCCTCGATCGCGTGCACCACGGCGCGCACGTCCTGACCGTCGCCGGCGACCTCGTCGGCGATGGACCACACCGTGTCGCCCGGCTCGACGACGACGCTGCTCTCCCCGGCGAGCTGCAGGCCCTGCTGGGGAGCGAGGACCTCCCGGCCCAGGAGCGCGCCCCCGATGCCCGCGGCCAGGACCAGGGCGACGACCAGGCGCCGCCCGCGGCGGGTCAGCCGGAGGGGCGCCGGCGACGGGACGGCCGCGCGCCGGACCGGCTGCGCGGACACCGGCCGCCCTCCGGGCCGGGCCGGGTCGCGGCGCGTGCGGCGCGCCCCCGCGGCGGGGCCGGTGGCGCGGGCGGCCGGCTCGGCCGGGAGGTCGGGCACCGGCCGCAGGTGACCGGCCACGCGCGGGCCGGCGCCGGGGAGCGGGGCCGGAGGTGCCGGGGGCGCCTGGCGAGCGGGGCGCCCGGAGGTGTCGGGGCGCACCGGCCGACGAGTGGGAGCGGGGCCGCCCCCGGCACCGTCGGCGAGCAGCGGCCGCCAGGGCACCCGCACCGTCGCGTCGAACTCCAGCACCGCCTGGCGCACGCTGCCCATGACCACTCTCCTCGTCGACCCCATCGCATCGAACAGACGTTCGATCGAACGTGTGTGCGATGTCTACCGCACGGCACCGACAGGAGCCAACCGACACCGCCCACCGGTTTCGAACACACGTTTGAAGTCCCGGTCCCGAGGCGCTACGGTCCGATCAGCAGCCGTCCGCCCGGCACCCGGCGGTCGATCCCGGCCGCACCGGCACCCGTCGGTCACCGACCGGAGGTCCCGGAGCCGGGGACGGGGCGGGACACGAGGGCCGTGGGGACACGGCCGGCGAGGAGGAGACGTGGCGGGCACCAGCGGGACCGGCCAGGGCACGCGCGGGAGCACCACCACCCGGCGGGGTGGCGGCCGGCGGGGCACCGACACCGCCGCCGAGGGGACCGGCACCCAGACCGGCGCGGTGCGCACCTTCCCCGACCGGGGTGAGGCCGGCGACGGGCTCACGCAGCGCCAGCGCCGGGTGCTCGAGGTCATCCGCGACTCGATCGAGCGCCGCGGCTACCCGCCCTCGGTGCGCGAGATCGGCGAGGCGGTGGGCCTGTCCTCGGCGTCGTCGGTCGCCCACCAGCTCTCCGTGCTGCAGAAGAAGGGCTGGTTGCGGCGCGACCCCAACCGCCCCCGCGCGCTCGACGTGCGGCTGCCCGGCGACACCGCGGCGGAGGCCGCACCGCCGGCCGCCGCGGCCGGCGACACCACCGCCCCCACGTACGTGCCGCTGGTCGGCCGGATCGCCGCCGGTGGCCCGGTCCTCGCCGAGCAGGCGGTCGAGGACGTCTTCCCGCTCCCCCGCGAGCTGGTCGGCGACGGCACCCTGTTCATGCTCCGGGTGGCCGGTGACTCGATGGTCGACGCGGCCATCTGCGACGGCGACTGGGTGGTCGTGCGCCAGCAGCCCACCGCTGAGAACGGCGAGATCGTGGCCGCGATGCTCGACGGCGAGGCCACCGTCAAGACCTACAAGCGCCGCGACGGGCACGTGTGGCTGCTGCCGCACAACCCGGCCTACGAGCCCATCCCGGGCGACGAGGCGACCATCCTCGGCCGGGTGGTCACCGTCCTGCGCCGCGTCTGACCCGCACCGCCCGGGACGCGCTCCCGGCCCCGCGGTCCCGCCCGGGTCGGCGGCGGCCGGGCGCCGCGACCTCGACCGGCTGGCGGTCCCGCGGCACGGCGGGCGGCCTCAGCCCGCCGGCGGTCCCGCCGCGCGGCCCCGGCGCACCCGGCCGGCGACCCACACCAGCACCGTGGCCACCCCTGCGGCGACCAGCCCCGCGGCGACCGGGGACACGCCGGTGCCGCCGTCGTCGAGGACGGCCGCCAGCGACGGGTCGGCCGCCGAGGACGGCGCCGGGGCCGCCGTCCCGGCGGGGATCGGCACGAGCGTGACGTCGCCCGGCAGCCCCTCGCCCGCCACGAGGAGCGCCGCGCCGTCGGCGGTGAACGACACCGCCTCCCCCTGCGGCGCCTCGGGCAGCGCGATGCGCACCGGTTCGCCCCCCAGGGCGGCCGGCACGTCCGAGCCGGTCAGCGGCCAGACGTAGGCGTCGGTGTAGGTGCGCAGTGCGATCCGGCTGCCGTCGCGGGCCACCGCGCCGCCGGTCACCAGGAGCTGACCGGCCCGCCCCACCGGGCCGCCCGGTGTCCCGGTCAGCGTGAACGCCACGCTGCCGACGTCGGCCAGCGCCACCGTGCCGCCGTCGACGAGCGGCGCCGTGGGGCGGTAGACGCGGCTGGCACCGAGCACCTCCTTGGTCACCAGGTACGGCGTGCCGTCGGGGGCCACCAGGAGCGCCTCGGCGTCGTGCGGGCCGTCGGGGTAGGTGAGCCGGAAGAGCGCCGTACCGCCGTCGGGCCGCAGGGCGATGAGGGCGACGGTCCCCCGGGTGGCGTTGTTGTCGCCGGTGTCGGCCAGCCACACGGTGCCGTCGGGACCGACGCCGAGGTCCTCGGGGTCGTAGGGGTCCAGCGGCGCGACGGTCTCGTCCACGACGCGGCAGGTCCCGTCGAGCACGGAGACGGCCACCTGCTCGCCGCCGTCGGCGATGGCCAGCAGGCGGTCCCCGACGTCGACGAGGCCGGAGAGCTCCGCGAGCCGGGGGTCGGTCACCTGGCAGCGCAGCGACGGCGCGCCCGGTTCCTCGGCGGCAGCGGGGAATGCGGGGCCGAGCGCGAGGGCCAGACCGGCGAGTGCGGCCACGGCCCACCCGGGGTGTGCCCCGGCGCTACGCGGGGGGACGGCCGGCTCGGGCACTGCCCCAGCGTGACAGAACGACTGCGTCGAGTGCGTGAACCACGCCCAGCAGCAGCACCCCCACCGAGGCGCCGACCACCGCGTCGGTGACCCAGTGGAAGTCCAGGGACACCATGGCGATCCCGGTCAGCACCGGGCCCACGACGCTGAGCCACCACAGCGTCCGCTGCACGCCCGGGGCCAGTCGGTACTCGACCGCCAGCCAGTAGGCCACGCCCCACATGAGCACGGCGTTGGCCACGTGCCCGGAGGGGTAGCTGGCCCCGTCGCGGTGGAAGAAGGACCCGGGGTAGGCCGGCGCGGTGCGGCCGGTGCCGTACTTGAACGCGTAGACCACGACGGTCAGCAGCGCGAGCGCGGTGAGCACCCGCAGCAGCGGCAGCAGGGTCCGCCGGCGGATGCACAGCCAGCCGACCAGCCCGGCCAGGACGATGAGGATGGTGCCGCGCCCGCCGATCTGGGTGACCGCCCAGACCGGCCAGTAGCCCGGGGAGTCCCGCAGGTCCCACGCGCTGACGACCTCGGAGACCTCCAGGTCGAGCCGTTCGAGCACGCCGCGGTTGAGCAGGTCGACGGTGACCGCCGTGGTGACGACGAACGCCACGAGCAGCAGCCACCAGGACGGGCGCCCGGCGGTCACGACGGTGCGGACGGGAGCCGACGGGTCGCCGTCGGCCGGTGCTCCCCTCCCGCGTCGTACCACGCCGCTGGTCACGCGGTCACGGTACCGGGCCGTGACCCGCCCGTGACCTCGCCGCAGGGAGACGGCGAGCCGCCCGGGTGACCGGCGGGGAGCCGGTCCCCCGGGCGGGGGACGGAGGAGCGCCGGTCAGCCGACCGGTGCGGCGAACCGCTCGAGCGCGGCGGCCAGGCCGCCGTCGACGCGCGCGGTGAGCCGGGTGCCCTCCGCCTCGTGCTGCTCGCTGAGGACCTCGCCGTCGCGGTGGACGCGGGCCACCAGGTCGCCGCGGTCGTAGGGCACCAGCACCTCGACCTCGACGTCGGGGTGCGGCAGGCGGGCGGCGACGACCTCGCGCAGCTGCTCGATGCCCTCGCCCGTCCGCGCCGAGACCCACACCGCACCGGGCAGCGCCCGGCGCAGGGTCAGCACGTCCTCCTCGGTCATCGCGTCGACCTTGTTGACGACGATCAGCTCGGGCACCGCCGCGGCGTCGATCTCGCGCAGCACCACGTGCACCGCGTCGATCTGGCCGAGCGGGTCGGGGTCGGAGCCGTCGACGACGTGCAGCAGCAGGTCGGCGCCGGCCACCTCCTCCAGGGTCGAGCGGAACGCGTCGACCAGCTGGTGCGGCAGGTGCCGCACGAACCCGACGGTGTCGGTGAGCGTGTACTCGCGGCCGTCGGGCGACTGGGCGCGGCGCACCGTGGGGTCCAGGGTGGCGAACAGCGCGTTCTCCACCAGCACGCCCGCGCCGGTCAGCCGGTTGAGCAGGCTGGACTTGCCGGCGTTGGTGTAGCCGGCGATCGCCACGCTCGGGACGGCGTTGCGGTCGCGCGCCGAGCGCTGGGTGGCCCGCGCCGTCGCCATGCCGGCGATCTCGCGGCGCAGCCGGCTCACCCGCGACCGGATGCGGCGGCGGTCGGTCTCGATCTTCGTCTCACCGGGACCGCGGGTGCCGATGCCGCCGCCGCCGGCGACGCGGCCACCGGCCTGCCGGGACAACGACTCACCCCACCCGCGCAGCCGCGGCAGCATGTACTGCATCTGCGCGAGCTCGACCTGGGCCTTGCCCTCCCGGCTGGTCGCGTGCTGGGCGAAGATGTCGAGGATCAGTGCGGTCCGGTCGACCACCTTGACCTTGAGGATCTTCTCCAGCGCGTTGAGCTGGCCGGGGGTCAGCTCGCCGTCGCAGATCACGGTGTCGGCGCCGGTGGAGGCGACGATGTCGCGGATCTCGGACGCCTTGCCCGAGCCCACGTAGGTGCCGGCGTCGGGCTTGTCCCGCCGCTGGCTCACCGCCTCGAGCACCTCCGAGCCCGCCGTCTCGGCGAGCGCGGCCAGCTCGGCCAGCGACCGGTCGGCGTCGGCCTGGGTGCCCTCGGTCCACACCCCGACCAGCACGACGCGCTCGAGGCGCAGCTGGCGGTACTCGACCTCGCTGATGTCGGCGAGCTCGGTGGAGAGCCCCGCCACGCGGCGCAGGGCGCCACGGGCCTCGAGGTCGTAGGAGCCGGTCGTGTCGTCGTCCTCGTCCCACCGGCCGGCCGGGGCGGGACGGGTCTCGACGGTCGTCTCGTCGTCGAGAGAGGTGCTCTGGGGGGCGGTCGTCATCGCGTCCAGCGTGACACGCGCGCCGTCAGCGGTCACCTGGGTTGTCGTCTCTGCAGTCGTCATACACGGGGTGCAACACCGGAACGGGTCAGGTGCATCCCGCCGGGAGGCGGGTAGGTCGGGACGGACCGCACGGACGACGAGAGGGGCACCCCGTGAGCACCAGCAGCAGCGAGGGCATCGACGACCCGGGCCGCGACCCCGTGGGCCTCGAGGTCCCGCGCAACCCCTTCGGCGGGGCCGACCAGGACACCGGGGCCGGCCGGCCGCGGGGCACCGGCAACGTCGGCCCCGGCGACAAGCCCGAGGCGCCGACCGACGAGCCGGAGACCCGCGCCGACACCCCGGACAACCCCTAGGAGTCCAGCCACTCCCGGGTGAGCCCGCCGGTCGCGACGACGACGGCCGGCCCGCGCAGCACGGTCGTCTCCGGGGTGACGTCGACGGTCAGCCGGCCGCCGGGGACGTCGACGACGACCGTGCCGCGCTGCGGGCCGTCGGACCCGGCGGCCAGCGCGGCGTAGGCGGTGGCGCAGGCGCCGGTCCCGCAGGAGCGGGTCTCCCCCACGCCGCGCTCGTGCACCCGCAGCCGCACGTGCGCGTCGGCGCCCTCGGCGGGGCGGGCGAGCACCTGCACGAACTCGACGTTGACGCCCTCGGGGAACAGCCCGGGGTCGAACCCGGGCTGCGCGGTCAGGTCGAGCGCGCCGAGGTCGGCGTCGGTGAGGCAGACCAGGTGCGGGTTGCCCATCGACACCGCCTGGCCGGCGAACGCCTGCCCCGCCACGGTGGCCTCGCCGCGGCCGAACGGCCGGGCCGGGCCCATGTCGACCCAGTACGTGCCGTCGGCGCCGGCACCCACCCGGCGGGGGCCGCCGCGGGTGCCCACCAGGACGCCGTCGGCGCAGGCCGCGCGGTCGAGCAGGCCCTCGGTCACCAGCACGTGCAGGAACAGCCGGATGCCGTTGCCGCACATCTCCGCGTGCGAGCCGTCGGCGTTGCGGTGGTCCATGAACCACTCGCAGGCGTCGAGCGCGTCCCCCAGGACGGCGGGGGCGTCGGGCACGTGCCGGCTGCGCACCACCCGCAGGACGCCGTCGCCGCCGAGGCCGGAGCGGCGCTCGCAGAGCCGGCGCACCAGCGCGGCGTCGAGGCGGTCCTCCGGCCAGCGGTCCCCGTCGGGGTCGGGCAGGACGACGAAGTCGTTCTCGGTGCCGTGCCCGAGGAGGAACCGGTCGCTCACCGCCCGATCGTACGGCCGGCCAGCAGCGCGCCGACGGCGTCGGGGAGGTCGGGCCGGGCGGCGTCGAACCAGGTCGTCGCGGGGTCGCGGCGGAACCAGGAGCGCTGCCGGCGGACGAAGCGGCGGGTGGCGGTGACCGTCCGCTCGCGGGCCTCCCCGGCGGTGAGGGCGCCGTCGAGCTGCGCGAGCACCTGGGCGTAGCCCAGCGCGCGGGAGGCCGTGGGGCCCTCCCGCAGCCCCTCGGCGGCCAGCGCCTCGACCTCCGCGACGAACCCGGCGGCCCACATCCGGTCCACGCGGTCGGCCACCCGGGCGTCGAGCTCGGCGGTCTCCCGGTCCACGCCGACCACCACCGCCGGGTAGTGCGGGCGCGGCTCGGGCAGCGTGGCGCGGAAGGGCCCGCCGGTCAGCTCCACCACCTCCAGCGCCCGCACGATCCGCCGCCCGTTGCTCGGCAGCACGGCCGCGGCGGCGGCCGGGTCGAGCGCGGCCAGCCGGGCGTGCAGCGCGGCCGGCCCGACGTCGTCGAGCTCGGCCTGCAGCCGCGCGCGCACGGCCGGGTCGGTGCCGGGGATGTCGAGGTCGTCGAGGACGGCGCGCACGTAGAGGCCCGACCCGCCCACCAGCAGCGGCAGCACCCCGGCCGCGCGGAGCCGGTCGATCTGGGCGCGGGCCGCGCGGGCGTACTCCGCCACCGACGCCGCCTGCCGCACCGGCCAGAGGTCGAGCAGGTGGTGCGGGACGCCGCGCCGCTCGGCCGCGTCGGGCTTGGCCGTGCCGATGTCCATGCCGCGGTAGAGCTGCATCGAGTCGGCGTTGACCACCTCGCCACCGAGCTCGAGCGCCAGCTGCACCGCCAGCGCCGTCTTGCCGGTGGCGGTGGGCCCGACGACGGCGACCACCGGCGGGAGGGTCACCGGCCCGTCCACGCCGCCACCAGGTAGCCGACGCCGAAGGGCGCCTCGTCGGCGAGCAGCCGCGCGTCCACGTCGCGGCCGGCCAGCAGCGCCCCGACCGCCCGCCACACCGGGACGCCGGCGGCCAGCAGCCGCTCGCCCTCGGCGGCGTCCAGCGCGGCGAGCGCGGCGGCGTCCCCGGCGGCGAGCGCCGCGGCGACCGCAGCGTCGAACGGCGCGGCGGCGTCGTCGAGGTGCCCGGGCGCCTTGAGGCTGCGGCGGGCCGACCCGTCGCCCATGGCCAGCACCGCCACCGGCCCGGTCAGGCCCGCGACCACCGCGGCCAGGTCCTGCGGGCCGGTCCCGATCCGGGCGCCGGCGTGCCCGGCCGCGTCGAGCAGCCAGGCACCGACGGTCAGGCCCGGCGGCGTCCGCCGGCCGCCCGGCGGCGTCCCACCCGACAGCGGCACCTCGACGTCGACGCCGAAGCCGCGCAGGTCACCGCCGTCACCGGGGCCGTAGCGGCCCTCGGCGTCCGGGGCGACGAGGACCACCACCTCCGGCCGGGCGGCGAGCACCGCCTCGACGGCGTCGGCGCAGGCCGCGCGCAGCGCCGCGGTGTCGGCGGCGGCGCGTCCGGCCACCTGCGGGAGCAGCAGCGGGGGGCACGGGCAGAAGGCGACCGAGACCGGTCCGGCGGGCGGGCTGCTCACCGCAGCAGTGTCGCCGATGCGGCGTGGGACACTGCGGTGCGTGTCGAGCACGGAGAACCCCGGAGCCGGGTCGCAGCAGGTCCCCTCCCCCGAGACGGCCGGTCCCGACGCGGTGACCCCCGACGCCGGGACGCCGGCCGCGCCCACCCCCGAGGCGGCCGGGCTGGCCGACCCGACGGCGGAGACGACGGCGGGCGCCGCGGACGTCCCGGGTCCCGAGGGAGCCGCCGTCGAGGGCGCCGCCGCCGAGGGCGCCGCCGTCGAGGGAGCCGCCGCCGAGGGCACCGCCGCCGAGGGCACCGCCGTCGAGGGAGCCGCCGCCGAGGGCACCGCCGTCCCCCGGCCGGTCGCCGTCCCCGAGCAGGCCACCCCCGTCCCGGCGGCGCCGGAGCCGGCCGTGGCCGTCTCCTCCGACCCCACCCAGTGGGGTCGCGTCGACGAGGACGGCACCGTCTACGTCCGCACCGCCGACGGCGAGCGCGCGGTCGGCTCGTGGCAGGCCGGCGACCCCGCGGCGGGGCTCGCCCACTTCGCCCGCCGCTACGACGACCTCGCCACCGAGGTGTCGCTGCTGGAGGCGCGGCTGCGGGCGCACACCGGCAACCCGACCGAGATCAAGGCCAAGGCGCAGGCGCTGGCCGAGTCCATCCCCACCGCCACCGCCGTCGGCGACCTCGACGGGCTGGCCGCCCGCGCCCGCGCGATGGTGGACACCGCCGACTCCGCGGCCGCCGAGTCGCGCGCGGAGAAGGCCGCCGCCCGCGCCGCGCAGGTCGCCCGCAAGGAGGCGCTGGCCGCCGAGGCCGAGCAGATCGCCGCGGAGTCGACGTCGTGGAAGGCCGCCGGCGACCGGCTCAAGGCCATCGTCGAGGAGTGGAAGACGATCCGCGGCATCGACCGCAAGACCGACGAGGCGCTGTGGTCGCGGTTCGCCGCCGCCCGTGACGCGTTCGGCCGGCGGCGCGGGGCGCACTTCGCGGCCCTCGACGTGCAGCGCGGCGAGGCCCGCGCGGCCAAGCAGGAGCTGATCGCCGAGGCGCAGCGGCTGTCGACGTCGACCGAGTGGGGCCCGACCAGCGCCGCCATGCGCTCGCTCATGGACCGCTGGAAGGCGGTGCCGCGCACCGGCCGCGACGGCGACGACGACCTGTGGAAGCAGTTCCGCGCCGCCCAGGACGTCTTCTTCACCGCCCGCGCCGAGTCGGACAAGGCGCGCAACTCCGAGCAGCTGGCCAACCAGCAGGCCAAGGAGGAGCTGCTCGCGGAGGCGGAGAAGCTCGACCCGTCCACCGACCTGCGCGGCGCCCAGGCGGCGCTGCGGCGCATCCAGGAGCGCTACGACGCGATCGGCCACGTGCCGCGCGGCGCGATGCGCTCGCTGGAGGACCGCATGCAGGCCGTCGAGCAGCGCGTCCGCGGCGCCGTCGACGCCGGCCGGGTCCGCACCGCGCCGGAGAACCCGATGGTCGCCTCGATGCGGGCGGCGGTCACCAAGGCCGAGGAGCAGCTGGCCAAGGCCGAGGCCGCCGGCGACGCACGCCGGATCGAGGAGGCGCGGGCGAACCTGGCCACCCGCCGCGAGTGGCTGACCGAGGCCGAGCGGTCCGCCTCCCGCCGCTGACGCACGATCAGCTGAGCTCACCGCGACGCGTCCTGGCTCACCTCCCACGGTGAGCCAGGACGCCGCACGATCAGGTCACCTGATCATGCGGCCACGCCCGGGCGGGACGCTCAGGCGGGGGCGCCGACGCGGGGCATGCCGAGCAGCACGCCGGGCGTCGTCGGCCGGGTGCCGGCCTCGTGCGCGTCCCCGGCCCGGGTGCGCCGGTGCGACAGCAGCGGCCCGTCGGCGATGAGGTGGTGCGGCGCGGCGGCGGTGACGACGGTCTCGACGACGTCGCCGGGCCGGACGCCGTCGCCCCCCGCGAAGTGCACCAGCCGGCCGTCGCGGGCCCGGCCGCTCATCCGGCCGGTGCGGGCGTCCTTGCTGCCCTCCCCCGCCGCCGCCAGCAGCTCGACGGTCCGGCCGACCTGCGCCCGGTTCTCCGCCCAGCCGATCTCCTCCTGCAGCGCGGTCAGCCGCAGGTAGCGCTCCTGCACGACCTCCTTGGGCAGCTGGTCGTCCATGTCGGCGGCCGGCGTCCCGGGGCGCTTGGAGTACTGGAAGGTGAAGGCGCCGGCGAAGCGGGCCTGCCGGACCACCTCGAGGGTCTGCTCGAAGTCGGCCTCGGTCTCGCCGGGGAACCCGACGATGACGTCGGTGGTGATCGCGGCGTCGGGCATGGCCGCCCGCACCCGGTCGATGATCCCGAGGTAGCGCTCCTGCCGGTAGCCGCGGCGCATCCGGCGCAGCACCTCGTCCGACCCCGACTGCAGCGGCATGTGCAGCTGCGGGCACACGGCGGGCGTCTCGGCCATCGCCTCGATGACGTCGTCGGTGAACTCGCGCGGGTGGGGGCTGGTGAACCGGACCCGCTCCAGGCCCTCGATCGCCCCCGTCGCGCGCAGCAGGTCGGCGAACGCCCCCCGGTCGCGGAACTCGACGCCGTAGGCGTTGACGTTCTGCCCCAGCAGCGTCACCTCGAGCACGCCCTGGTCGACCAGCGCCTGCACCTCGGCCAGGATCTCGCCGGGACGGCGGTCCCTCTCCTTGCCGCGCAGCGCCGGGACGATGCAGAACGTGCAGGTGTTGTTGCACCCGACGCTGATGGAGACCCAGCCGGCGTAGGCGGAGTCCCGCTTCGCCGGCAGCGTCGACGGGAACACCTCCAGCGCCTCGGCGATCTCCACCTGGGCCTCGGCGTTGTGCCGCGCGCGCTCGAGCAGCGCCGGCAGTGACCCGACGTTGTGCGTGCCGAAGACGACGTCGACCCACGGCGCGCGCCGGACGATCTCGCCGCGGTCCTTCTGCGCCAGGCAGCCGCCGACGGCGATCTGCATGCCGGGGTGGGCGTCCTTCACCGGCCGGAGGTGGCCGAGGTTGCCGTAGAGGCGGTTGTCGGCGTTCTCCCGCACCGCGCAGGTGTTGAGCACGACGACGTCGGCGTCCTCGTCCTCGCCCGCGGCGGCGTAGCCGGCGGCCTCCAGCAGCCCGGACAGCCGCTCGGAGTCGTGCACGTTCATCTGGCACCCGTAGGTGCGCACGCGGTAGGTGCGCTGCGGGCTGTCGACCTCGGTTCCCATGGCGCCTGCGAGGGTACGGCGCCCCGCGGCCCGGCCGGGTGCGCGCCGGTCGTGACCGGGCGTGACGGCATTTGTGACTGCTTCGTGACGGCCCCGGGACGCTGCCGGAGCCGGGCGGCCCTAGGGTGCCGTGCGTGACCAGCCAGCAGACCGGAGCACCGCTCGTCGAGCTGACCGGGGTCAACAAGTGGTTCGGTGACCTGCACGTGCTGCAGGACATCGACCTCTCGATCGACCGCGGCGAGGTCGTCGTCGTCATCGGCCCGTCGGGCTCGGGCAAGTCCACGCTGTGCCGGGCGATCAACCGCCTGGAGACCATCCAGCAGGGCGAGATCCGCATCGACGGCCAGAAGCTGCCCGAGGAGGGCAAGGCGCTGGCCAGGCTGCGCAGCGACGTCGGGATGGTCTTCCAGAGCTTCAACCTCTTCGCCCACAAGACGATCCTGCAGAACGTCACGCTGGCCCCCACCCGGGTGCGCCGGCAGTCCAGGTCGGACGCCGAGCGGCGCGCGCGTGAGCTGCTCGACCGGGTCGGCGTCGGGCACCAGGCCGACAAGTACCCGGCGCAGCTGTCGGGCGGCCAGCAGCAGCGCGTGGCCATCGCCCGAGCCCTGGCCATGGACCCCAAGGTCATCCTCTTCGACGAGCCGACGTCGGCGCTGGACCCGGAGATGATCAACGAGGTCCTCGACGTCATGACGTCGCTGGCCCGCGACGGCATGACGATGGTCGTCGTCACCCACGAGATGGGCTTCGCCCGCCGGGCGGCCAACCGGGTCGTGTTCATGGACGGCGGCCGGATCGTCGAGGCCGCCGACCCGCAGACCTTCTTCACCAGCCCGCGCTCCGACCGGGCCCGCGACTTCCTGTCCAAGATCCTCGAGCACTGACCCACCACGGGAGGACACCCATGCGCAGCACCCGGAAGCTGGCGGCCTTCGCCGCCCTCGGCCTCACCCTCGCGGCCTGTTCCAGCGAGGCCGGCAACCAGGCCGAGGAGGAGGCCGCCAGCGCCCCCACCGTGGCCGAGGAGGTCGACTTCCCCGAGGGGTCGACCATGGCCGAGCTGGCCGAGGCCGGCAGCATCACCATCGGCACGAAGTACGACCAACCCGGCTTCGGCCTGCTCAACCCCGACGGCGTGCCCGAGGGCTTCGACGTGGAGATCGCCAAGATCATCGCCGGTGAGCTGGGCATCGCGCCCGAGGACATCGAGTGGACCGAGACGGTGTCGGCCAACCGCGAGCCGTTCATCCAGAACGGCCAGGTGGACATGGTGGTGGCGACCTACACCATCAACGACACCCGCAAGCAGGTCGTCGACTTCGCCGGGCCGTACTACATCGCCGGCCAGGACATCATGGTCGCCGCCGGCAACCCCGAGGGCATCCAGGGCCCTGACGACCTCGCCGGCAAGACGGTCTGCTCGGTCGAGGGCTCGACGCCGGCGCAGAACATCCGGGACAACTACCCAGAGGCCAACCTGGTCACCTACGACGTCTACTCCAAGTGCGCCGACGACCTGGCCAACGGCAACGTCCAGGCGGTGACGACGGACAACGTCATCCTGACCGGCCTGGTGGCGGGCAACCCCGAGGGCTTCGAGCTCGTCGGCAACCCGTTCACCGAGGAGCCCTACGGCATCGGCCTGGCCAAGGGCGACAACGACTTCCGCGACTTCGTCAACGACGTGCTCGAGGAGTCCTTCGAGGACGGCCGCTGGGCCGACGCCTGGGACCGCACCGCCGGTGCGATCACCGGCGAGGAGGCCCCCGAGCCGCCGACGGTCGACCGCTACTGAGCACCCCGGCGCCGCCGGGCGGGACTCCCCCGCCCGGCGGCGCCGGCCGTGCTCCCGACGTGTCCCCGACGACCGTCCCCGACGACCGACGACCTGACGGCGAGGCGCCATGGGCTTCCTGACCGACAACGCCGACCTGCTGTGGAGCGCGTTCCTGACGACGCTGTCCCTCGCGGTCACCAGCGGGGTGTGCGCCCTCGTGCTCGGCACGGTGCTCGCCGGCATGCGGGTCAGCCCGGTGCCGCCGCTGCGCGGGCTGGCCACCTTCTACGTCGAGGTGTTCCGCAACACCCCGCTCACCGTGGTGTTCTTCTTCCTCGTCTTCGGCATCGTCCAGATCGACCTGTCCTTCCCGAGCCGGTTCATCGCCGCCGTCGCCGCGCTGTCGCTCTACACCGCCGCGTTCGTCTGCGAGGCGCTGCGCTCGGGGATCAACGCCGTCCCGCCGGGTCAGGCCGAGGCCGCCCGCGCCCTGGGCCTGGACTTCGGCCAGAGCCTGCGCACCATCGTGCTGCCGCAGGCCTTCCGGACCGTCGTGCCACCCCTGGGCAACGTGTGGATCGCCCTGGCGAAGAACACCTCCATCGCCGCGGGCTTCGCCGTCACCGACCTCACCGCGGCGCTGCAGCGGCTGTCCAACGCCAACGCCGACCAGCTCCTGCTGGTCTTCGCGGCCATCGTCGCCGGCTACCTGGTGATCACGCTGCCCTCCGCGTGGGCCATCCGGGTCATCGAGAAGAGGGTGGCGATCGTCCGATGAGCGCACCGACCGTCCTGTTCGACCTCCCCGGACCGCGGGCGCGCCGCCGGCAGCGGATCGGCACGGTGATCGGCGCGCTGCTGATCGCCGGCCTGGTCGCGCTGGTGCTGTGGCGGCTGGGGAGCAACGGTCAGCTCGACCCCGACCGCTGGGCGATCCTGTTCGACCCAGCCGCGGGCGTGCCCCAGGCCCTGGGCGAGGCGCTGCTCAACACCCTCGCCGTCGCCGCCGTCGCCATGGTGGCGGCCACCGTCCTGGGTGCGCTGCTGGCGGTCGGCCGGTTGTCCGACCACGCGTGGGTGCGCGGGCCGGTGGGGGTGGTCGTGGAGTTCTTCCGCGCCGTGCCGCTGCTGGTGCTCATCCTGTTCTGCCTGCTGTTCCTGCCCACCGTCGGCGTCCCGATGACCGCCTTCCGCGCCCTGGCGCTCGGGCTGACCCTCTACAACATGGCCGTGCTCGCCGAGATCTTCCGGGCGGGCATCCTGTCGGTGGACCGCGGCCAGCGGGAGGCGGCCTTCGCCCTCGGCATGCGCAAGACGCAGGTCATGACGCTGGTGCTGCTCCCCCAGGCGGTCCGCCGGATGCTGCCGGTGCTCGTGGCCCAGCTCGTGGTGCTGCTCAAGGACAGCTCGCTGGGCTTCATCGTCGGCTACGTCGAGCTGCTCCGGCAGGCGCGCAGCCTCGTCGAGTTCTTCAACTTCCAGTTCGGCAACATCTACACGTTCCAGCTCTACGTGGCCGCCGGGCTCATCTACATCATCGTCAACGTGCTGCTCTCGCAGCTGGCCAAGTACGTGGAGAAGCGCACCCGCCGGGACCGCAGGACCGCGGGCTCCGACACTGTCGGACTGGCCGACGTGCAGATGGACGGCAGCGGCGGTGGGCTGGTGACCGAGTCGGGCGGGCGGTAGTACCGCCGGTCCGCGGGCCTGCCGATGACACAGCCGTGGACACCGCTCTCCGCCCCGTCGTGCCGCCGCTGCCGTCGATCGTGCGTCTGCCCGACGGGCAGGTCGACGTCGCGCAGGAGTTCGTGAACCGGCTGCGCGCCGCCGCGCCGCGGTTCGCCGACGCGGCCGGCGCGGGGTCCGCCGTCGTCCGGGAGGTCGTCCCCCCGGCCCGGCACCGCCGGGCGCGCTGCCGGGTCGTCCTGCGCTCCCCCGACGGCGGCGAGCGTGACGTGACCTTCCTCGGGCCGGTCAGCCGGCCGGCCGTGCTGCCCGACCGCACGTTCGAGGCACAGATCCAGCAGTGGCTGGCCGCCGCTCCCGACGGCGAGGCCGCCGGGCTGGTGGCCGACGACGAGGCCCCCGACGGTTACGCCGTCGACCTGACCGCGTGGGCGGCGCCGTCGGCCACGGTCACGCACCTGCCGACGACGGCCATGCCGCTCCTCGGTGCCGCTGTTCCTGCCGCCGCTGTGCCCGCCGCGGGCTGACCGGCCGGCTCGGCCGGAGGCGTCGGGACCGGACCCCGGGGTCAGGTGTCCCAGGTGGGCCGGTCGTGCAGGTCGGGATCGGGGTCGTCCGTGCCGAACCCCGTCTCGTCCAGCACGTCGCGGACCACGCCCGCGGCCAGACCGCCGCTGTAGCCCTTGCGGGCCAGCATCCCGATGAGCCGGCGGGTGGCGGTGGCCCGGTCGACGCGGCGCAGCGAGGACAGCCGCCGCTCGACCAGGCGGCGGGCGGCGGCGCGCTCGTCGTCGTCGTCGACCTCGGCGAGGGCCTGCTCGGCCTCCTCGCCGTCGACGCCCTTGGCCCGCAGCTCGGCGCGCAGCGCTCGCCGGGCCAGGCCGCGGCCGGCCTGGCGGGAGGTCACCCAGGCGCGGGCGAAGGCGGCGTCGTCGATGAGGCCGACCTCGCCGAACCGGTCGAGGACGGCGGTCGCGGCGTCCTCGGGGATGCCGCGGCGGGCGAGCAGGTCGGCCAGCTGCTGCCGGGTCTTCGCCGCACCGGTGAGCGCCCGCAGGCAGATGGCGCGGGCCACCGACTCCGGGTCACCCGGCTCGTCGGCGGGGTCCCTGGGATCGCCCGGGGGTGTGCCGGCGGCGGCCGGGTCGTCCGGGTCAGGGGACGACCCGGACCGCCGCCGGGGACGGCCGGCGCGGTCACCGGGACCCGGTGCACGGGTCCGGCGGCCGCGCCGGCCGGGCCGCTGGGGGTCGATCTCCTCGGAGAGCGGGCCCGACCAGCCGGTCACGGGGTGGCTCAGAAGTCGGCCGCGTCGGGGGCGGGCGCGTCGAGGGTGGCGCCGACGCCCAGCTTCTCCTTGACCTTCTTCTCGATCTCGTCGGCGAGGTCGGGGTTGTCGCGGAGGAAGGTCCGGACGTTCTCCTTGCCCTGGCCGAGCTGGTCGCCCTCGTACGTGTACCAGGCGCCGGACTTGCGGATGAAGCCGTGCTCGACGCCGGCGTCGATCAGGCCGCCCTCGCGGCTGAAGCCGTGACCCCACAGCAGGTCGAGCTCGGCCTGCTTGAAGGGCGCGGCGACCTTGTTCTTGACGACCTTGACGCGCACCCGGCTGCCGACGGCCTCGGTGCCCTGCTTGAGGGTCTCGATGCGGCGGACGTCGAGGCGGACCGACGAGTAGAACTTCAGCGCGCGGCCACCGGTGGTGACCTCGGGCGAGCCGTAGACGATGCCGACCTTCTCGCGCAGCTGGTTGATGAAGATCGCGGTGGTGCCCGAGTTGTTCAGCGCACCGGTGATCTTCCGCAGCGCCTGGCTCATGAGGCGGGCCTGCAGACCCACGTGGCTGTCACCCATCTCGCCCTCGATCTCGGCGCGGGGCACGAGGGCGGCCACGGAGTCGATGACGATGATGTCGAGCGCGCCGGAGCGGATGAGCATGTCGGCGATCTCCAGCGCCTGCTCACCGGTGTCGGGCTGGCTGACCAGCAGCGCGTCGGTGTCGACGCCGATGGCCCGGGCGTACTCCGGGTCGAGGGCGTGCTCGGCGTCGATGAAGGCCGCGATGCCGCCGGCGGCCTGGGCGTTGGCCACCGCGTGCAGGGCGACCGTGGTCTTGCCGGAGGCCTCCGGGCCGTAGACCTCGATGACGCGGCCGCGCGGCAGGCCACCGATGCCCAGCGCGATGTCGAGGGCGATCGAGCCGGTCGGGATGACCTTGATCGCCTGGGCGGTGCTGTCGCCCAGGCGCATGACCGAGCCCTTGCCGAACTGCTTGTCGATCTGGGCGAGGGCCATGTCGAGGGCCTTGTCGCGGTCGAGCGTTGCCATGGTGCTCACCTTCGGGAAGTCGCGTGTCGGGAGTCGGAGCGGTGTCGGAGGCGACGCTAGGTCGGGGGTCTGACACTTTCCGGTGACCGACTCGACCTGTGGAGGGACGACGTCCCTGTGGACGCACCCGTCACTGTAGGACGAACAGGTGTTCGAGTCGAGCGACACACGGCGGGCGCGCCGTCGTCCGGCTCAGCGGTCCCGGGGCGGGACGTCGTACTCCTCGCAGATCGCCAGCCAGACGCGCCGCACCGGCACCCCGGCCTCGATGGCGTCGAGGGCGGTCCGGCCGCCGAGCGCGGCGAAGACGTGGTCGCGCGTCACGCTCTGGGCCCGCATCGAGCCGAACTGCTCGTCGAGCCGGGACCAGAACTCCTGCAGGCGCACACCTCCGACGCTAGCGCGCGTCCCCGTCGGCGGCGGGCCGCCCGGTGGCCTCCTCGGCGATCCCGGCGCGGAGCCGGCGGACCAGCGCCGCCGGGTCGTCGGCGGCCAGGCGCAGCTCGTCGACCGGCCGGCCGCCGGTGCGCGCCAGCGGCAGCACCGTCGGTGTCCGCAGCTCGACGTCGACCTGGGTGGAGGACACGACCGTCACCGACACCGCGCGCCGGCCGCCCTCCTCGGCGACGACGACCGTGCGGGAGCCCTCGACGCTGCGCCGGCGCACCCGCACCGCGGCGACGGCCTCCCACGGCACCCGGACGTCGACGGCGGACCCGGAGCGCACCCGCAGCCCCTCGCCGTCGACCACGTGCGGGTGCACCCGCATGGACGCGAGGAGACCGACCATCCACAGCAGCCCGTAGACCCCGACGACCAGCAGCGCGATCCGCAGCGAGGGCCAGGGCAGCAGCCAGTCGACCAGCGGGATCTCGACCGCCGACAGCACGACGAAGGTCCACAGCACCGGCGCGGCCGCCGACGCGTACGGGAAGGCCTCCGCACCGGGCGGAACGTCGGCCCGCCGCCGCACCCAGCGCCACAGGCTGCGCCAGGTGCCCAGCTCGAAGGCCACGGCGCGGCGCAGCAGCTCCCGGGCCCTCACCGGTCCTCCTCCCCCGCCACGGCGCCCGGCACGAGGACCCGCAGCCGTTCCAGGACGTCGTCGAGCGCGGCCACCAGGCCGTCGAGCCGCTCGGGCAGGAGCCCGTCGAACAGCTGGCCGGCCAGCTCGACCTGGCCGCGCCCGAGCTCGTCGAGCAGCTCCTGCCCCCGCGCGGTCGGGGTGACCAGGGTGGCCCGCCGGTCCGCGGGGTGCGGCTCGCGGGAGACCAGTCCGGCCGCGACGAGCCCGTCGACGAGGCCGGTGACGTTGCGGGCGCTGACGCCCAGCGCGTCGGCCAGCGCGCGCTGGGTGCTCGGTCCGGCGGTGCGCAGCCGCCACAGCAGCGTGGTCCGCGCGACGGTGAGCCCGGAGGCGGCCAGTGACGCCGCCGTGTCGCGGCCGAGCAGCAGGGACACCTCGAGCAGCCGGTCGAGGGCGGCGATGCGGACGTCGTCGTCGGCCATCGTGAGCCTCCTGCACCGTGAAGTGGCTTCACGATACACGGACTATCCTCGGGGTGTGTTCCCCACCACCGGCTCGGCCACCTGGGACACGGTCCTGGAGATCGGCATCGCGCTGTGCATCCTCGTGACGCTGGTGATGCTGTGGCGCAACCTGCGGGGCCACTGACCGCGCTGCTGACCGCTCAGCGCCGCGCCCACACCAGGGCCAGCGGCACCACCAGCGCCGCCGACACCCCCGCGACCAGCCCGTAGCCGCCGGCGGCCAGCAGCGGGCCCCCGACCGCACCGGCCACGGCCGCGCCCAGCCCCATGACCAGGTCGGTGCCGCCCTGCGCCGTCGGCCGGACGTCGGCGGGCACCGACTCGGTGACCAGCGTCGAGCCCGCGATCAGCCCGCACGACCAGCCCAGGCCGAGCAGCAGCAGGCCCGCCCCCAGCCGGCCGGTGGCCTCCGGAGGTGCCGTCCCCGCCAGCGCGACGGCGGCCAGCAGCAGTCCCCCGCCGACGGCGACCGTCGCCCGCCGCCCCGCCCGGTCGGCCAGCCAGCCGACCAGCGGCGAGAACAGGTACATGCCGGCCACGTGCACGCTGATGACCAGGCCGACCAGCCGCAGCGTCGTCGCGTCGTCGGAGCCGCCGGCGTGCCCCATGTGCACCGGCGTCATGACCATGACGCCGACCATCACCGCGTGCGAGACCACGACGGCGACCAGTCCCAGCCGGCCCCCGGACGAGCCCCACACCGCGGCCAGGGCCGACCGCGTGCGCCCGCGGGCCGGCACGGCGTCGACCGGCCCGCGCAGCCGGCGGGAGAGCAGCAGCGGGTCGGGTCGCAGCCCGGCGACGAGGGCCGCGGCCACCAGCACGAACACCACCGCCGAGACGGCGAACCCGCCGCCGAGCGCCGGCAGGCCGAGGGCGCGGCCGAGGTCGGCGCCGGGGGCGGCCAGGTTGGGGCCGAGCACCGAGCCCACCGTCGTCGCCCAGACCACCAGGGACAGGTCGCGGCCGCGCCGCTCGGGCGCGGCCAGGTCGGCGGCGGCGTAGCGGGCCTGCAGGCCGCACGCGGTCGCGGCGCCGAAGGCGAACAGGCCGGCGAGCAGCAGCGGCAGCGACGACAGGACGGCGGCGACCACGGTCAGCAGCGCCCCGCCGACGGCGACGGCGTAGCCGGCGGCCAGCCCCGCGCGCCGGCCGGCGCGGTCGGAGAGCCGGGCCAGCGGGACGGCGAGCACCGCGGCGCCCAGCACGCCGGCGGTCTGCCCGAGGCCGGCCGCGGCGTCGCTGCCGGCGACCTCGCGCGCGAGCAGGCCGCCGATGGTGATGCCGACGGTGACCCCGAGCCCGGCGAGCGCCACCGCGCCGGACAGCACGCCGACGGTGCGCCGCTGCACCCGCCCGACGTCGGGGCTCGCCTCCTGCGTGGTCACCGGCCGGTCACAACCCCAGCGACCGGCCGATGATCTCGCGCATGATCTCGTTGGTGCCGCCGTAGATCGACTGCACGCGGGCGTCGCGCCAGGCCTTGGACACCGGGTACTCGTCCATGTAGCCGTAGCCGCCGTGCAGCTGCAGGCAGCGGTCGGCGACCTTGTTCTGCAGCTCGCTGGTCCAGTACTTGGCCATGGCCGCGTCGACGGCGGTCAGCTCGCCGGTGTTGAGCTGCCGCACGCACTCGTCGACGAACGTGCGCGCGATCGTCGTCTCGGTGTGCAGCTCGGCGAGGACGAACCGGCTGTGCTGGAAGCTGCCCACCGGCCGGCCGAACGCGGTGCGGCTGCCCACGTACTCGCGGGTCTGCGCGAGCACGGTCTCGCACGCGGCCACCGCGCCGACGGCGATCGACAGCCGCTCCTGCGGCAGGTTCTCCATGAGGTGGGCGAAGCCGCGGTTCTCCGCGCCGAGCAGGTTCTCCGCGGGCACGCGCACCTCGTCGAAGAACAGCTCGGCGGTGTCCTGCGCCTTGAGGCCCACCTTCTCGAGGTTGCGGCCGCGGCTGAAGCCGGGCATCCCCCGCTCGACGACGAGCAGGCTGGTGCCGCGCGAGCCGGGGGCGTCGGGGTCGGTGCGCGCCACGACGATCACCAGGTCGGCGTTGATCCCGTTGGTGATGAAGGTCTTGGCGCCGTTGAGCACCCACGCGTCGCCGTCGCGGCGCGCGGTGGTGCGGATGGCCTGCAGGTCGCTGCCGGTGCCCGGCTCGGTCATCGCGATCGCGGTGATCAGCTCGCCCCGGCAGAAGCCGGGCAGCCACCGGTCGGCCTGCTCCTCGGTGCACAGGTCGCGCAGGTAGGGGGCGACGACGTCGTTGTGCAGCCCGAAGCCCAGGCCGCTGGCGCCGATGCGGGTGACCTCCTCGTCGAGGACGGCGTTGAAGCGGAAGTCGCGCACCCCACCCCCGCCGTACCGCTCGTCGACGTCGATGCCGAGCAGCCCCTGCTCCCCGCCGGCGAGCCACACCTCGCGGGGGACGATCCCGTCGCGCTCCCACCGGTCGTGGTGCGGGGCGACGTCCTTCTCGAGGAAGGTGCGGACGGTCTGCCGGAAGTCCTCGTGCTCGGCCTCGTAGAGGGAGGTGCGCATGCCCGGCAGTGTGCCGCACGCCACCCCCGGATCGGGCGACCCCGCCCGCTGACGGCGTCCGCGCAGGCCAGCGGACTGTCGTACCCGCGGGGACACTGGACACGTGCCCGCCCTCGACCGGTTCTCCGCGCCCACCCAGGCCTGGTTCACCGGTGCCTTCGCCGAGCCCACGGCCGCCCAGGAGGGCGCCTGGGAGGCGATCAGCAGCGGCGGGCACGCCCTCGTCGTCGCCCCCACCGGGTCGGGCAAGACGCTGGCGGCGTTCCTGTGGTCGCTGGACCGGCTGACCAGCACGCCGCCGGCCGACGAGAGCCGCCGCTGCCGCGTCCTCTACGTCTCCCCGCTCAAGGCCCTGGCCGTCGACGTCGAGCGCAACCTGCGCGCGCCGCTGGCCGGCATCGGCCAGGCGGCGCTGCGGCTGGGGCTGCCCCGGCCGGAGATCTCGGTCGGCATCCGCTCCGGGGACACCCCGGCCGACGAGCGCCGGGCGTTCACCCGCCGGCCCACCGACATCCTCATCACCACCCCCGAGTCGCTGTTCCTGCTGCTGACCAGCTCAGCGCGCGAGGCGCTGCGCGGGGTGGAGACGGTGATCGTCGACGAGGTGCACGCCGTCGCCGACAGCAAGCGCGGCGCGCACCTCGCGGTCTCCCTCGACCGCCTCGACGAGCTGCTCGAGCGGCCCGCCCAGCGGATCGGGCTGTCGGCGACGGTGCGCCCGATCGAGGAGGTCGCCACCTTCCTGGCCGGTGGCCGGCCGGTGCAGGTGGTGCAGCCGCCGGCGGGCAAGGAGTGGGACCTGTCGGTCGTCGTCCCGGTCGAGGACATGAGCCAGCTGGGACAGCCCACCGGCGAGCTGGAGGGGTCGGCGGCCGGGGACCAGCCGCGGGCGTCGATCTGGCCGGCGGTCGAGGAGCGGGTGCTCGACCTGGTGGAGGCCCACCGCAGCACCATCGTGTTTGCCAACTCCCGCCGGCTGGCCGAGCGGCTCACCAGCCGGCTCAACGAGATGGCCTACGAGCGGGCCACCGGGGAGGCGGTGCCGCCGGGCACCACCGCCGCCGCGCTCATGGCGCAGGCGGGGTCCGGCGGCGGGGTGCCCGAGGGGGTGCGGCCGGTCGCGGCGGCCCACCACGGCTCGGTGTCGCGCGAGCAGCGGGCCGTCGTCGAGGAGGCGCTGAAGTCCGGGCAGCTGCCGGCGGTGGTGGCGACGTCGTCGCTCGAGCTCGGCATCGACATGGGCGCGGTCGACCTCGTCGTCCAGGTGGAGGCACCGCCCACGGTGGCGGCCGGCCTGCAGCGGGTCGGCCGTGCCGGGCACCAGGTCGGCGCGGTCAGCCGCGGCGTGCTGTTCCCCAAGTACCGCGGCGACCTCGTGCAGTGCGCCCTGGTGGCCGAGCGGATGAAGGCGGGCGCGATCGAGTCGATCCGCTACCTGCGCAACCCGCTCGACGTGCTCGCCCAGCAGGTCGTCGCCATCGTCTCCGAGGGCCCGCGCACCGTGGAGGAGGTCGGCGCGCTGCTGCGCCGCTCGGCGCCCTTCTCCGGCCTGCCCGACTCCGCGCTGCACGCCGTCCTCGACATGCTCGCCGGGCGCTACCCCTCCGACGCGTTCGCCGAGCTGCGGCCGCGGCTGACCTGGGACCGGGTCACCGACACCCTCACCGCGCGCGGCGGCGCGCAGCGGCTGGCGGTCACCAGCGGCGGCACCATCCCCGACCGCGGGCTGTTCGGCGTCTTCCTCGTCGGCGGCGAGGGGTCCGGCGGGCGCCGCGTCGGCGAGCTCGACGAGGAGATGGTCTACGAGTCGCGGGTCGGCGACGTCTTCCTGCTCGGCTCCTCGTCGTGGCGGATCGAGGAGATCACCCACGACCGGGTGCTGGTCTCCCCCGCCCCCGGCCAGCCCGGGAAGATGCCGTTCTGGCACGGCGACGCCCCCGGCCGGCCGCTGGAGCTGGGCCGGGCCCTGGGCGCCTTCCTCCGCGAGGTCGGCTCGGCCACGCCCGAGCGGGGCCGCGAGCGGGCGCAGGCCGCCGGGCTCGACGACTGGGGCGCGGCCAACCTGCTGGCCTACCTCGCCGAGCAGAAGGCGGCCACCGGCCACCTGCCCGACGACCGCACGCTGCTGGTCGAGCGGTTCCGCGACGAGCTCGGCGACTGGCGGCTGGTCGTGCACTCGCCCTTCGGCGCGCAGGTCAACGCCCCGTGGGCGCTGGTGCTCGCCGCGCGGCTGCGGGAGCGCTACGGCGTCGACGTCGCCTCCATGCACTCCGACGACGGCATCGTGCTGCGGCTGCCCGACACCACCGGCGAGCCGCCGGAGGCCGACCTCGCCGTCCTCGACCCCGACGACGTCGAGCGCGAGGTGACCGCGGAGGTCGGCAGCTCGGCGCTGTTCGCCAGCCGGTTCCGCGAGTGCGCCGCCCGGGCGCTGCTGCTCCCCCGCCGCGACCCGCGCCGCCGCACCCCGCTGTGGCAGCAGCGCCAGCGCGCGGCGCAGCTGCTCAGCGTCGCCAGCGAGTTCTCCTCGTTCCCCATCACGCTCGAGGCCGCCCGCGAGGTGCTGCAGGACGTCTACGACGTGCCCGGCCTGGTCGAGCTGATGCGCGACGTCCGCTCCCGCCGCGTGCGGGTGGTCGACGTGCAGACCCAGTCCGCCTCGCCGTTCGCCCAGTCGCTGCTGTTCGGCTACGTCGGGCAGTTCCTCTACGAGGGCGACGCCCCGCTGGCCGAGCGGCGCGCGCAGGCGCTGGCGCTCGACACCGGCCTGCTCGCCGAGCTGCTCGGCCGCTCGGAGCTGCGCGAGCTGCTCGACGCCGAGGCGCTGACCGAGGTCGAGCGGGAGCTGCAGCGGCTGCCGGCCGAGCGCCACCCCCGCGACGTCGACGGCGCCGCCGACCTGCTGCGCCTGCTCGGCGACCTCACCCCGGCCGAGGCGGCGCTGCGCGGTGTGCCCGCGGCGTGGCTGGAGGAGCTGGTCGCCTCCCGCCGGGCGATCGTCGTGCGGATCGCCGGCGAGGAACGCCACGTCGCCATCGAGGACGCCGGGCGGCTGCGCGACGCGCTGGGCACCGCGCTGCCCGTCGGGGTCCCGGAGGCGTTCACCGAGCCGGTCGCCGACCCGCTGGGCGACCTGGTCGGCCGCTACGCCCGCACCCACGGCCCGTTCCAGCCGGCCGAGGTGGCCGCCCGGCTCGGCCTCGGCGTCGCCGTCGTCACCGCCACGCTGCAGCGGCTGGTGGGCACCGGCCGGCTGGTCACCGGCGAGTTCCGCCCCGGCGGCAGCGGCCAGGAGTGGTGCGACGCCGAGGTGCTGCGCTCGGTGCGCCGCCGCAGCCTGGCGAAGCTGCGCCAGGAGGTCGAGCCGGTGCCGATCGGCACCCTGGCCCGCTTCACCCCCTCCTGGCAGTCGGTGGGCAGCCGGATGCGCGGCGTCGACGGCGTCCTGGCCGTGGTCGAGCAGCTGGCCGGGGCGCTGGTGCCCGCGAGCGCGCTGGAGACGCTGGTGCTCCCGAGCAGGGTCCGCGACTACTCCCCCGCGATGCTCGACGAGCTCACCAGCGCCGGTGAGTTGCTCTGGGCCGGGGCCGGGGGGCTGCCCGGCGGCGACGGCTGGGTGAGCCTGGTGCCCGCCGACGTCGCGCCGCTGCTGCTGCCCGACCCGGTCGAGCTGCCGGAGGAGGGTGGCGTCGGCTTCGCCGTCCTGGAGCAGCTGTCGGCCGGGCAGGCGGTGTTCTTCCGCGGGCTGTCCGACCTCGTGGGCGCCACCGACGACACCGCGCTCGCCGACGTCGTCTGGGACCTGGTGTGGGCCGGGCTGCTGACCAACGACACCCTGGCGCCGCTGCGCACCCGGCTGGCCGGCGGCGGCACGCACAAGCGCACCCCGGCGCCGCCGCGGGCCCGGGTCGACCGCACGCGGTACGGCCGCACCCGGCTGGGCCGCCCGGCGATGCCCACCCGCACCGGGCCGCCCACGGTCGCCGGCCGCTGGTCGCGGCTGCCCGAGCGCGAGCCCAACCCGACGCGGCGCACCACCGCCCGCGCCGAGGCGCTGCTCGAGCGGCACGGCGTGCTCACCCGCGGCGCGGTGGTGGCCGAGCAGGTGCCGGGCGGCTTCTCCGCCGTGTACCCGGTGCTGCGGGCGTTCGAGGAGAACAACCGGGCCCGGCGCGGCTACTTCGTCGAGACCCTCGGCGCCGCGCAGTTCGGCACCGTCGGCGCCGTCGACCGCCTGCGCGCCTTCGCCACCCCCGACCGGGCCCCCGAGGGCGCGGTGGTGCTCGCCGCCACCGACCCGGCCAACGTCTACGGCGCCGCGCTGCCCTGGCCCGATCGCGGCGGCCCCTCCGACGGGGAGTCCGCCGAGCAGGTCGCCGTCGACGTCGGCGAGGGCACCGGCACCGGCACCGGGAAGCGGGCCACCGGGCACCGCGCCGGGCGCAAGGCCGGGGCGCTGGTGGTGCTCGTCGACGGGGATCTGGTGCTCTACGTCGAGCGCGGCGGGAAGTCGCTGCTGTCGTTCACCGAGGACGAGCAGACGCTGAAGGAGGCGGCCACCGCGCTGTCCGGCGCGGTCGCGGCCGGGGCGCTGGGGCGCATGGTGGTGCAGAAGGCCGACGGCGCCTCGGTGCACCAGGACACCCCGCTGTCGGGCGCGCTGCAGGCCGCCGGCTTCGCCGCCACCCCCCGGGGCCTGCGCCTGCGGGGCTGACCGGCGCCTCGCGGGGTCCGCGTACCGTGGACGGTCGCAGTCGTGAGGGATGAGGGAACAGGTATGGCAGCCGGCACGGTCCGCTGGTTCGACGCGGACAAGGGCTTCGGGTTCATCGAGCCGCAGGAGGGCGGGGACGACGTCTTCGTCCACTTCTCGGCCATCGAGGACACGGGGGGCTTCCGCACCCTCGAGGAGGGCCAGCCGGTGGAGTTCGACGCCACCGCGGGCCCGCGCGGGCCGCAGGCCGACCGGGTGCGACCCACCGGCGGCGCCCCGCGGGCCCGCCGCGACGACCGGGGCGGGGACCGCGGCGGCTTCCGTGACGACCGGGGCCGTGACGACCGGGGCCGGGACGACCGGGGCCGCTCCGGCGGTGGCCGCGCGCCCCGCGGCCTCGTCGTCCAGGGCACGGTCGCGCGCTTCGACGCCGACCGCGGCTTCGGCTTCATCGTGCCGGAGGACGTGTTCGTGCACGTCTCCGCGGTGACCCGCGGCGGCGACCTCGAGGAGGGCGACCGGGTCGAGTTCGAGCTGGTCGAGGGCAACCGCGGGCTGCAGGCGGAGTCGGTGCGGCTGCTGCCGTCGACCCCGCGGCGCGGTGGCTACGACCGGCCCGCCCGCCGGGACGACCGGCGCGACGACCGGGGCGGCCGCGACCAGCGCCCGGCCCGCGCCCCGCGGGGCGGGGACGCCGGCGGGGACGCCGAGGGCACCGTGCAGTGGTTCAACCCCGACAAGGGCTTCGGCTTCATCACCCCCGACGACGGCGGCGACGACGTCTTCGTGCACTTCTCCGAGATCGAGGAGAGCGGCGGCTACCGCGAGCTCGAGGAGGGGCAGCGGGTCGCCTTCACCCGCACCTCCGGCGCCCGCGGCACCAGCGCCAGCGGCGTCCGCCCGATCGACTAGTCGAAGGACCACCCTCCTCCCCGCACCTCGCACGCTCGGCGCGGGCTCCTGGAGGGTGGCCGTTCCGGTCCGTCACCCAGCGCGCTGCTCGCGGGCGGCGCGCAGCAGGACCGCCGCCCAGCTGCGGTAGGGCCGCCACCGCTCGGCGATGGCGGCCAGCGCGGCCGCCGAGGGGTCCTCGAGCCCGTAGCGGGCGGCCATCTCCTCGTGCAGCCGCGGCTCGGCGGACGGGAAGACGTCAGGGGAGCCGGCGCCGCGCACCACCACCAGCTCGGCGGAGAACGGGCCGATGCCGGGCAGCTCCCGGACCTGCGCCAGCGCCTGCTCCGCAGGCAGGGCGCGCAGCCGCCCGCCGTCGAGCCGCCCGTCGAGCGCCGCCTCGGCCAACCCCCGCAGCCGCTCCTGCTTGACCGCCGGCACCGGCAGCTCGCCGGCCACGGCCGCCAGCCGCGCCGGCGTGGGGAACGCCGCCACCGCGACGCCGTCCACCTCGTGGCGGGTGCCCCAGCGCTCGGCGACGCGCGCCTTGGTGCCCGCGGCCGCCGCGGTGCTGGTGCGCTGCGAGAGCACCGCCCAGCAGGCGGCCTCGTACGGCGACCAGAACGACACCGGGCGGAAGCCGGGCCGCGCGGCCGCCAGCGGCGTGAGCACGGGGTCGGCGGCGGCCACGCCGGCCCACCCGCCGCCGTCGACGTCGAGGCCCAGCACCCGCGCGACCTGCTCGGCCAGCCGGGGCGGGTCGGCGTCGGCGTCGGCGTCGGCGTCGGCGCGCACGTGCACCACACCGTCGGCGTCCTGGGACACGGCGATCCCCACCGCGGTGTCGGAGCCCTCGACCCAGCAGGCCAGGCGCAGCACGCCGTCGGGCGCGCCGACGTGACGGGCCGGCGTGAAGCCCTCGAGGAAGCGGGTGCTCTGGGCCAGGTCGAACGGGCCGCGCACCGGGATCTGCTGCTGCACGCCCCCGGTCTACGCCCGGGGTGTGACGGTCAGCGGCCGCCGCGCAGCCAGGGGCCGAACCAGCGGGTCAGCCGCGGCATGAGCACCTGGCCGAGCAGCACGACGACGACCGTCGCCGACAGCAGCAGCCGCAGCGGAAGCGGCCACGAGGCGACGTGCGGGGCCACCAGCAGCGAGAAGCCCAGCGTGATCGCGAAGACGGCGGCGATGGTGAGCACCGTGAGCCGCCAGCGCGGGCCCGGCCGCGGCGGGGTCAGCGCGGTGAAGAAGCTGTCCAGCCCGGCGACGCGGGCGTAGTCGGCGCCGTCGGAGAGGTGCTCGACCCGGGTCAGGGCGGCCTGCCGGACCGACGAGCGCTCCCAGCGGGCCAGCGACTCGCCGTCGGCGAAGCGGTAGACGAGGTGGTAGCGCGTCGAGCCGGGACCCGGCCGCAGCACGCTGGCGCCGAGGTTGCCCGGGAAGGCCGCGGCCAGCCCCAGGACGTCGTCGGCCCAGCGCTCGAACGCCTCCCGCTGGTCGGGGCGCACGTCGCGGGCGACGGTCACCGTCACCGGCTCGCCGGCGGAGCTCAGGTGCGCGGGCGTGGTGCTGGCCGGGTCGGGACGTCGCTGCACGGGTGCTGCAGCGCCCGCACCGTGTGCGACGTTCCCGCCGCGCACGTGACCTCCCTCGCGCTGAGCAGTCGAAGGACCTCCTGCCCCCGCACCGCTCGCACGCTCGCGGCGGGCCCCTGCAGGGGGCCGACCGCCTGGTCACCGGGGACACTGGAGGGCGTGCCCGAGGGAGACACCGTCTGGCTGGCGGCCAAGCGGATGAACACCGCGCTGGCCGGCCAGACGCTGCGCCGCGGCGAGCTGCGGGTGCCGCAGCTGGCCGCGACCGACCTGACGGGCCGCACCGTCAGCGAGGTGGTGCCCCGCGGCAAGCACATGCTGACCCGGTTCAGCGACGGCTGGACGCTGCGCACCCACTACCGGATGGACGGCAGCTGGCACATCTACGCCAAGGGCGCCCGCTGGCGCGGCGGGCCGGCCTTCTCGATCCGGGCGATCCTCGCGACCGACCGGTGGGACTGCGTCGGTTACCGGCTGCACGACGTCACGATGGTCCGCACCGCGCACGAGGACTCCGTGGTCGGCCACCTCGGCCCCGACGTCCTCGGTCCGGACTGGGACCTCGACGAGGCGGTGCGCCGGCTGCGGTCGCACCCCGACGAGCAGATCGGCGTCGCTGTCCTCGACCAGCGCAACCTGTGCGGGCCGGGCAACCTCTACAAGGTCGAGGGCCTGTTCGTCTGCGGCGTGCACCCCTGGATGCGGGTGGCCGACGTCGAGGACCTGCCCAGGCTGGTCGAGCGCACCCGCGGGCTGATGCTGGCCAACCGCGACCGCCCGGAGCAGAGCACCACCGGGGACCTGCGCCGCGGCCGCGACCACTGGGTCTACGGCCGCAAGGACCGGCCCTGCTACCGGTGCGGCACCCCGATCCTGCGCGGCGACCAGGGCCCGGACCTGCAGGAGCGGATCACCTACTGGTGCCCGACCTGCCAGGCCACCGACGCCCCGGTCGACCCGGCGGCCCGCACCGGCGAGCCCGACCACCCGCCGCCCTTCGCCACCGCCCACTAGCACCGGGACCCGGCCACCTCGCGGTGACCGGGCCCACCGGTGACGAGCTGGAACGGCCCTCCTGCAGGGTCCCGCCGCGAGCCTGCGAGCGGTGGGGGGCAGGAGGGTCCTTACTCAGGCGTTCTCGGGGCGCTGCGCCGGCTGCTCGGTCTTCTCGAACGACGGCGCCGGCGATCCCGGGCCGATCGCCCCGGCCGCACCCGTGCCGCCCTCGACCGCCTGCGGTCCGGTGCCGCCCCCGCCCATGCCGGCCCGGATCTGCTCCAGCCGGGAGGCGCCGGCGACGTCGAGGGTGGCCTTCTGCACCTCGAGCATGCGGCCCTCGACGGAGGTCTGCGCCAGCTCGGCCTGGCCGAGCGCGTTGGCGTAGCGGGCCTCGATCTTGTCCCGCACCTCGGCCAGGCTCGGCGTGTTCCCCGGCGCGGAGAGCTCGTTGACCTGCCGCATGGAGGCGGCCACGTGCTCCTGCATCCGTGCCTGCTCGAGCTGGCTCATCAGCTTGGTGCGCTCGGCCAGCGTCGTCTGCAGCCGCATCCGGCTCTGCTCGACCGCGCCGCGCGCCTGCTCGGCGGCCTGCAGCGCCTCGTCGTGGCTGCGCTTGAGGTCCTCCATCGCCTGCTCGGCGGCGACCAGCTGGGTGGCGAAGGCCTGCGCCGCGTTCTCGTACTCGGCGGCCTTGGCCCCGTCCCCCTTGCCGCGGGACTGGTCGGCCAGGACCAGCGCCTGGCGGGCCGAGGCCTGCAGCTTCTCGACCTCGCCGAGCTGGCGGTTGAGCCGCATCTCCAGCTGCCGCTGGTTGCCCAGGACGGCGGCGGCCTGGTTGGCCAGCGCCTGGTGCCGCTGCTGCTCGGCCTCGATCGCCTGGGCGATCTGGATCTTCGGGTCGGCGCGCTGGTCGATCTGCGCGTTGGCCGACGCCGTCAGGTACCGCCACAGCTTGACGAGCGGGTTGGGCATGTCGAGCTCCTCCTGGTCCGGCGCGCTCGGGCGCCGCCTCGTGGCTGCTGTGGACCGCCGCGGCCCGCGGCGGTCCTCCCCGTCATCGTCCCAGGAGAAGCCGCACCCGGCCCAGCAGGGACCTCCCCCGTCCTCCGCTCCGGGGATCCCCGGGTGCCCGCGCCGGCCGGGCCCTATGGTCGGGCGATGGACCGCGACGCCCCCGTCCGCCCCGAGGCCGCGCTCACCGTGCTGGGCGAGCTCGTCGTCGACCTGCTGCCGGTCCCCGGCGCCGACGCCGGCCCCGAGGGCACCGCGCCGCACTACGTGGCCCGCCCCGGCGGCAACGCGCTCAACGTCGCCGTCGCCGCGGGCCGGCTGGGCACCCGGGTGGCGCTGCTCGCCCGCCTGGGCACCGGCCCGATGGCGCCCGCGCTGCGCCGGCACGCCGAGCTCTCCGGCGTCGACGTCGCCGGGATGGTGGCGGCATCGGAGCCGGTCAGCCTCGCCGTCGTCGGGCTGGGGCCCGACGGCTCGCCGGACTACGGCTTCCACGTGGTCGGCGCGGCCGACTGGCAGTGGTCCGACGAGGAGCTGGCCGCGGTCCTGCCGGAGGGGACGGCGGTCCTGCACGTCGGCTCGATCTCCTCGTGGACGCCGCCGGGCTGCGAGGCGATCGCCCGGCTGGCCGAGCGCCTGGCCGGGAGCGCCCTGGTCAGCGTCGACCCGAACGTGCGCCCGATGCTGGCCGGCGGCCCGGTCGGCGCGGCGCTGGGCAACGACCGCGACGCGGTCCGGGCGCGGCTGGACCGGCTGGTCGCCGTCGCCGACGTGGTCAAGGTCAGCGCCGAGGACCTCGCCTGGCTCGAGCCGGACACCGCCGACCTCGACGCCGCCGCGCAGCGGTGGGCGGCCCGCGGACCGGCGCTGGTGCTGCTCACCGACGGCGGGGCGCCGCTGCGGATCGCCCGCCCCGGGCGCCCGCTGCTGCACCGCTCCCCGCCGCCGGTCACCGTGGTCGACACCGTGGGCGCCGGCGACTCGCTGGCCGCCGGCCTGTTCGCCGGGCTGCTCGGGGCCGGCGTGACCGGCCGCGGCGCGCTCGAGGGCCTCTCCGACGACGACCTGCTGGCCGTGGTCGACGACGCCGCGCTCGTCGCCGCCCTCAACTGCACCCGGGTGGGCGCCGACCCGCCGACGGCCGCGGAGCTCGCCGCCGCGAAGGGCTAGCGCGCCGCCGGGACCGGTCAGGGCGCCAGCCAGGCGGCGGTGTCCGGCGGCAGGTCCCCGGCGGCTCCCCCGCTGGCGAGCAGCACCCTCCCCAGACCCGCCAGCGGGACCGGCCGGGCGGACAGGTTGACCACGCAGCGCAGCGCCGGCCCGCGGTCGAAGGCCAGCACGTCCTCGCCGAGGTCCAGCCAGGTCAGCGGCTCCTCCCCGAGCAGCTCCCGCCGCAGCCGCAGGGCGTCCCGGTACAGCGACAGCGTCGACGACGGGTCCGCGCGCTGCGCCTGCGCGGTCAGCGACCGCCAGGACGCCGGCTGCGGCAGCCAGGGACGCACCCCGTCGGGCGCGAACCCGAACGGCGGGCGGTTCCCCGACCACGGCAGCGGCACCCGGCAGCCGTCCCGCCCGCGCGCGGTGTGCCCCGACCGCTCCCACGTCGGGTCCTGCAGCGCGTCCTCGGGCAGGTCCTCCACCTCGGGCAGGCCCAGCTCCTCGCCCTGGTACAGGTAGGCCCCGCCCGGCAGGGCCAGGGTCAGCAGCGCCGCGGCGCGCGCCCGCCGCAGGCCGAGGGCGAGGTCGGCCGGCGCGGCGGCGTCGAAGCCCATGACCGCGGCGCCGCTGTCGGCCCGGCCGAAGCGGGTGACGTGCCGGGTCTCGTCGTGGCTGGACAGCACCCAGGTGGCCGGTGCACCGACCGGGGCCAGCGCGGCCAGGGTGCCCTCGACGACCGCGCGCAGCGCCCGCGCCTCCCAGGGCGCCTTCAGGTAGTCGAAGTTGAAGGTCGTGTGCAGCTCGTCCGGCCGCACGTAGCGGGCCAGCCGCTCGGGGCCGTTGACCACGGCCTCGGAGACGAACAGCCGCTCACCGTCGTAGGTGTCCCCGATGCGGCGCCACCGCCGGAAGACCTCGTGCACCGCGTCGACGTCCCAGTGCGGGTTGTCCACCCACTCGCTGCTGGCGAACGTCGCGCCCGGCGGGTGCCCGGCGTCGGGCAGGTCGGGCACCTTGGCCATGGCCGGGGCGGCGTCGACGCGGATGCCGTCCACCCCGCGGTCGAGCCAGAAGCGCACGATCCCGTCGAACTCCTCCTGCACGTCCGGGCTGTCCCAGTCCAGGTCGGGCTGCTCGGGCGCGAACAGGTGCAGGTACCACTGGCCCGGCCGGCCGTCGGACGCGCGCACCCGCGTCCACGCCGGGCCGCCGAACGCGCTGATCCAGTCGTTGGGCGGCTCCTCCCCGCCGGCCCGGCCGTCGCGGAAGAAGTAGCGCGCCCGCTCCCGGGAGCCCGGCGCGGCCGCCAGCGCGGCCCGGAACCACGGGTGCTCTGCCGAGGTGTGGTTGGCGACCAGGTCGACGACGAGCCGCAGCCCCAGGGCGTGCGCGTCGGCGAGCAGCGCGTCGACGTCGCCGAGCGTGCCGAACCGCGGATCCACGTCGCGGTAGTCGGCGACGTCGTAGCCGCCGTCGGCCATCGGCGACGGGTACCAGGGGGTCACCCACAGCGCGTCGACGCCGAGGTCGGCCAGGTACGGCAGCCGGCTGCGCAGCCCGGGCACGTCGCCCAGCCCGTCGCCGGTGCCGTCGGCGAAGCTGCGCAGGTAGACCTCGTAGACCACCGCCGTCCGCCACCAGGGACGGCGGTGGTCCATGGAGGGCGTGGTTACGCGGCGCCGGATCGGTGCGCCCCGGACGACCCGGTGGACCCGGGCGACTCGGAGATGACACTGGAGCCGACGGTCTGCCCGGTGGCCTGGGCGTGCTGCACCTGCTCGACCCGGTCCTCGGTGGCCATCTGCGTCAGCCGGGCGCCGGCCTCCGCGTCACGGGTGAGGTTCTCACCCGTCTGCGGGTCGAAGACGTGCACCTTGCGGCTGTCGAGCCAGAAGTCGGCCTCCCGGCCCTCGCGGATCCGGCTGGTCGAGTCGATGGACACGATCGCCTGGGTGCGCAGTTCCTCGGAGTCCAGCTCGCGGGACAGGTCACGCAGCTGCGCGGTGATCGCCTCGGGCGCCTCGTAGGGGATGTAGGCGTACTGCGAGTCGCCCAGCCACTCGGTGACGTCGACCCGGGCACGGAAGACCGAGCCGTAGGGCCGCTTGGCCTCGTCGACGATGGTGGCGTCCTCGAAGTACTCCGGCCGGATCCCGACCAGCAGCAGGTCCCGCCCCTGGACCGCGGCCACCTGCCGCTCGTCGAGGGCGATCGGGCCGAACGGCGTCTGCAGCTGGTTGCCGTCCAACGTCGCCGGCAGGAAGTTCATCGGCGGCGAGCCGATGAACCCGGCGACGAAGAG
Organism: Geodermatophilus sp. SYSU D00814; assembly: GCF_054050055.1. Classification (NCBI taxonomy): domain Bacteria; kingdom Bacillati; phylum Actinomycetota; class Actinomycetes; order Geodermatophilales; family Geodermatophilaceae; genus Geodermatophilus; species Geodermatophilus sp. SYSU D00814. The sequence goes on along the minus strand of NZ_JBJGYP010000023.1, from coordinate 22,325 downwards.
GTTCACCGGCTGCTCGTACAGCTCCCGCGGCGAGGCGACCTGCTGGATCTTGCCCTTGCGCAGCACGCAGACCCGGTCGCCGAGGGTCATCGCCTCGGTCTGGTCGTGGGTGACGTACACCGTGGTGATGCCCAGCCGGCGCTGCAGCCGGCTGATCTCGGTGCGCATCTGGCCACGCAGCTTGGCGTCGAGGTTCGACAGAGGCTCGTCGAAGAGGAACGCCTCGGCCTGGCGCACGATCGCGCGGCCCATGGCAACGCGCTGCCGCTGGCCACCGGAGAGGTTGGCCGGCTTGCGCTCGAGGTGCTCCTTGAGCTCGAGGACGTCGGATGCCTCGGTGACGCGGCGGCGCACCTCGTCGTCGGGGGTCTTGGACAGCCGCAGCGGGAAGGCGATGTTCTCGAACACCGTCATGTGCGGGTACAGGGCGTAGTTCTGGAACACCATCGACAGGTTGCGGTCGCGGGGCGCCAGGTCGTTGACGCGCTTGCCGCCGATGATCATGTCGCCGCTGGTGATGTCCTCGAGTCCGACGATCATCCGCAGCAGGGTGGACTTCCCGCAGCCGGACGGACCGACCAGGATCATGAACTCCCCGTCGGCGATGTCCAGGCTGACGTCGTTCACGGCCGGGTAGCCGTCCCCGTACTGCTTGACGATGTGCTTCATCTCGATGGAGGCCATCAGATCTCGTCCCCTCGGTGGGTCGGCGGGATGGTGGGCACGGCCGGGTCAGCCCTTGACCGCGCCGTTGGTGAGACCGGCGACGATGCGCCGCTGGAACAGCAGGACCAGGACGACGACGGGGATGGTGACGATCACCGCTGCCGCGGCGATGGCCCCGGTCGGGTCCTGGAACTGGGAGGCCCCGGAGAAGAGACCGAGCGCGGCGGGGACGGGGCGCGCGCGGCTGGTCGACGTCAGCGAGATGCCGTACGCGAAGTCGTTCCAGGCGATGAAGAACGCGATGATCGCCGTGGTGAAGACGCCGGGCGCTGCCAGCGGGACGATCACCTTGCGGAAGGCCTGCCACGTCGTCGCGCCGTCGACCTGCGCGGCCTGCTCCATCTCCCAGGGGATCTCCCGGAAGAACGCCGACATCGTCCAGATGGAGATGGGCAGCGTCAGCGACAGGTAGGGGATGATCAGCCCGGGCCAGGTGTCGTAGAGCCCGATCTGCCGCCACAGGTTGAACAGCGGCGTGACGATCGAGATGACCGGGAAGATCGCCACCCCCAGCGCAGTGCCCAGGATCAGCTTCTTGCCCGGGAAGTCCAGCCGGGCGATCGCGTAGGCGGCGAACATCGAGAGGAGGCACGAGATGAACGTCGCGATCAGGCAGATCCCGAAGCTGTTGCGCAGCGCCGGCAGGAACAGGTCACTCGCCGAGCCGGTGAGGATCGTCGAGTAGTTCTCCCAGGTCCAGGCCGACGGCAGGAACGACTTGTTCGCCAGGTCCGCCGTCGTCTTGAACGACAGCGAGACGACCCATGCGATCGGGAACAGGCAGTAGAGGATGATCAGGGCCCCGCCGACCCACCACCAGGTCTTCTCCTTGGTCGACATCACCGCTCCCCTCGTGCCTGGGCCAGGTCGACCTTGAAGCCCTTGATGAAAATGAACGCGATGAGCACGACCGCCAGGAACAGCAGCACCGAGACCGCCGAACCCAGCCCGATCTCCACCCGGGAGATCGTCTGCCGGTAGGCGAGGAACGAGACCGACTCGGTGTTGTTCGCACCCGCGGTCATGATGAAGATGCTGTCGAAGATCCGGAACGCGTCGAGGGTCCGGAACAGCAGTGCCACCATGATGGCGGCCTTCATGTTGGGGATGGTGACCCGCCACATCCGCTGCCACCAGGTGGCACCGTCGACCTTGGCCGCCTCCTGCAGCACGTCGGGTACCTGGGCCAGGCCCGCCAGCAGCAGCAGGGAGATGAACGGGGTCGTCTTCCAGATCTCGGCCAGGCAGATCACGAAGAGCGAGGAGGCCTGACCACCGAACCAGTCGGTGGTCTCGCTGACGCCCGGCAGCCAGGCGAACCAGCTGTTGACGAAGCCGGTGTTGATGCGGAAGGCGAACGCCCAGGCGTAGGCCGACACGACCGTGATCACCGCGTAGGGGATCAGGATGGCGGCCCGGACCACCGGGCGGATCGACGAGAGCGCCTTGGCCATCACCAGGGCCAGGGCGAACCCGAGCACCAGCTCGACGGCCACCGTGACCACCGTGATGATCAGGGTGACGAGGATGGCCTGCCACCACACGCCGTCGGTGAGGATCACCCAGTAGTTGCCGAGGCCCTCGAAGGACCGGTTCTCCGGGTCGGTGAGCCGGTAGTTGAACAGCGAGTAGTAGACCGCCTGAACGATCGGGTAGGCGGTCACCAGCAGCATGACCACGAAGGCCGGGCCGGCGAGCAGCCAGCCGAGCTTGCGCTCGGCCCGGGACCGGTCGCTGATCGACCCGCGCGGGGAGGAGACCGGCTGGGTCTTCTCCGTGGGTGGGAGCGTCGTCTGGGTCATAGCAGCTGCTCTCCTGACAGGACGGCCCGGGTGAGCGTCTCCGTGCGCTCACCGGTCTGGTCGTTGACCGAGCCCGGCGGGTGGAACTCCCGCAGGAAGCACCCGAGGACCTCGCTGTAGTAGGCCGTCAGCGGGCGGGACGCTGCCAGCTCCAGGGACTCGCGGATGGTGTCGGCCATGGGGTAGGCCTCCTGCACCTCCGGGTCGTCGTAGACGGCGACCGACGACGCCGGGTTGCCGTTGGTCACCATGTACTCGGCCTGGTTGTCGTCCTGCACGATGCAGGTCACCGCCTCGTAGGCGAGGTCGACGTTCCGGCTGAACGCCGACACCGCGATGTCGATCCCGCCGAGGGGAGGTGCACTCGGGGTGCCCTCGTCGACGGCGGGGTACAGCGCCCAGCCGTAGTCCTCGGGCACGGACGCGTCCAGGGTGCCGGCCTCGACCTTGCTCTGCGCCTGGGCGTAGACGAACGGCCAGTTCACCATGAAGCCGGCGTCGTCGCTCTCGAACTCGCTCGCGCTGGTGTCCTCGCTGGCCGTGGTGAAGCCGGCGCCGACCGCGGAGGAGTTGGCGACGGCGGCCATCACCTCGGCGGCGCGGTCCGCCTCGGGGGTGGCGAGCCCGAACTCGATGTCATCGGGGCTCTCCCCGCTCTCCACGATGTACTGCCCACCGGCGGACTCGAGGAGTGCGTTGAACCACACCATCAAGGACTCCGACCGCCTGCCCTGGGCGCTGAGCAGCTTCTCCTGCCCCTCGGCGGCCTCGATCAGCTGGTCCCAGGTGACCGGCTGGGTCATGTCGAGCCCCGCCGCGTCCGCGACCGACTTCCGGTACCAGAGGAGCTGGGTGTTGGACCAGAAGGGGACCGCGACGAGCTCGTCGTTCCACGTGGCGGACTCCAGTGCACCCTCGAACACGCCCTCGCTGACCTCCTGCGCGACGTCCTCCGGCACGGGGGCGAGGAACCCCGCCTGGGCGAACTCCGGCGGGAACACCACGTCCAGGCTCATGAGGTCGATCGACTCGTCGTTGGCCGCGAGCCGGCGGATCAACTGCTCCCGCTGGGCGGGCGAGTCGCGGGGGAGCTGGGCCACCTCGATGCGGTAGGCCCCGTTCGACTCCTCCGTACAGCGCTCGGCGATGGTCGCCTGACCGCCCGAGTCGGGGTTGATGTACCAGGTGAGGGTGGGGGTGCTCCCGGCATCACCGCCGCCGCAGGCGGCCAGCGTCGATGCGGCGACGGCGGCGACGGCCGCGCTCCCCAGCACCCGCCGTGGCCGTCTGCGCCGACTCCGGGGGGTGCGCCCGCCACCGGGCTCCACGTTTCCGACTGTTGCGATGGACAAGACGCACCGCCTCCGTCTCGGCGAACACCGACGATCACCGCGTCGTCGATACCGTGGCCCAGGCCACAGACGACCGCAACCCGGCCGTGCCGTGGTCGTGACCAGCGGCGCGGCACTCCGCTCAGGGGCGGGTGACGATCACCGAGGGTGTCGTGAGCTCGGGCGGCATCGACGGCAGCACGGTGCGCACGTAGGACCGCGCGGCCTCGGTCGTGCCGACGTCGCGGCCGGCCTGCTCCGAGAGGAACCAGCGGTGCTCGAGCACCTCGTGGAAGACCTCGGCCGGCTCCAGGCGCCCGGCCAGCTCCGGCGGGATCGCGTCGACGACCGGCTGGTAGACCTCGGCGAGCCAGCGTGACCCGGCCACCGCCTCCGACACCGGCCCGCCCGCCTTCTGCTCGAGGTAGGCGCGGAAGGAGCGCAGGTCGTTGAGCAGCCGCCGGGCCTGGTTCTCCTGGACCTCGAGGCCGGTGAGCCGGAACAGCTCCCGGCGGTGCTGGCCGGGGGCGGACACGCGGGTCTCGACCCGCAGGCGGGCCCCCTCGTCGGAGGTGACCAGCTCGACCTCGCCGACGTCGAAGCCGAGGTCGTTGAGCCGCTGGAGGCGCTCGGCCACCCGGTAGCGCTGCTCGTCGGAGCGGAAGACCTCCTCGTGGGTGACCTCGTCCCACAGCGACGCGTAGCGCACCGGGAGGCTGTCGGCCACGTCGATCGGGTCGACGCCGTCGGGCAGCAGCTCCCCGTACTGCAGGTCCAGCAGCTCGGCGCCGACCCGCTCGCGGGCCAGGTCGAGGTCGTAGTGGCGCTGGCCGCGGGTGAGCGACGGGTGGCGCTCGGCGGTCTCGGCGTCGACCAGGTAGGCCGCCAGCGCCCCGGCGTCGAGCCGGAAGAGGGTGTTGGACAGCGAGCAGTCGCCCCAGAAGATCCCGGCGAGGTGCAGCCGCACGAGCAGCACCGCGAGGGTGTCCATCAGCTGGTCCACCGACTGCCGGGCGCTGGGCCGGGAGAAGAGGTACCGATAGGACATCGAGTACTCGAGGTAGCGGGTGACGAGGATGGCGTCCTGCCCGTTCGGGCGGTCGACGCAGATGCCGAGGACCGAGACCGACGGCAGGCCCTCCTCCTCGAAGTCACCGAGCAGGTCGTACTCGTGCCGGGCCAGGTGCTCGCCGATCTCCTTGAGCGCGAAGACCCTGCCCTGGGCGGCGACGAAGCGGACGACGTGCCGGGAGATGCCGCGCTGCGGCACCTCGAGCAGCAGGTCGGGGTCCCACTCCTCGAGCGGTTGGTGCCACGGCAGCGTCAGCAGCTCCGCGCCGTCGGTCCCCGGTGGACGGAAGAGGTATCGCACCGCGACCTCCCGTGGTGGCCCCCAGCGGCCGACCGCCCGGGCCCGGGCGGTCGCCGACCACCCTCCCACGTGCCCGGCCCGGACGCGGGCCAGGCACGCGGGTCAGGCGGCGAGGGCGACGGCGCCACCGGCGCGGTGGGCCGCCCGCGTGGCGCCGACCAGGGCGAGGGCGGGCTCCGGCTCGGCGGCCGGGACCGGCGCCGCCTCGGCCGGCTCCTGCTCGGCAGGAGCCGCCTCGGCGGCCGGGGTGCCGGCGGGGGCCAGCGGACGGACGCGGCTGCCCGGGCCGCGCAGCTCGGTGCTCACCTCGGCGAGCAGGTCGGCGAGCTCCACGTCGAGGGCGTCACAGATCGAGGCGAGCAGCTCGGAGGAGGCCTCCTTCTGCCCGCGCTCGACCTCGGAGAGGTACCCGAGGCTGACCCGGGCGGCACCGGAGACGTCGCGCAGCGTCCGCCGCTGGCGCAGCCGGTGACCACGCAGGGTCTGCCCGAGCTGGGTGCGCAGCAACGTCATGGCCGTCTCCTGTCTGGCGGAGTGAAGAGCGGCGGCACCGGAGTGCCGTGCGCCCACGGTACGCGGGCCCCCTGTCCGGCACTGATCCGGCGGGCCCACGTCCGCTCACGGCGTAACACCGCGCCGGGCCTGCGCGTTCCCGGCCCGCGCCGACCGGGTGAGGGGATGGCACGGCCTCCTCGCAAGGGTCCGCGCCGAGCAGGTGACGTGCTGGAACGGCCTCCTCGCAAGGGTCCGCGCCGAGCAGGTGACGTGCTGGAACGGCCTCCTCGCAGGGGCCCGCGCCGAGCGGAGCGAGGCGTGGGGGGGCGAGGAGGTCCTTCTTCAGGCGGCGGTGTCGGTGCGCGAACCGGCCGGCCCGGCGGCCCGCCGGGCGGCCGCCGCCCGCGCCGCCCGGGCACTGGTCCGGCGCAGCGCGAGCGCCCGCCAGACGTAGTCCAGGCCGGTGGCGAGGGTGAGCACGAGGGCCGCGGCCATGACCCACCAGCGGGCGGTGGCCAGCAGCCCGGTCAGCGGCAGGATGTACAGACCGATGGCCAGCGCCTGCACCACGGTCTTGGCCTTGCCGCCGCGGCTGGCCGCGATGACGCCGTGCCGGATCACCCAGAACCGCAGCAGCGTCACGCCGAGCTCGCGGACGAGGATGGCCAGCGTCACCCACCACGGCAGCAGGCCGAGCACCGACAGTCCGATGAGCGCGGTGCCGGTGAGCGCCTTGTCGGCGATCGGGTCGGCGAGCTTGCCGAACTCGGTGACCTGCCCGGTCCGGCGCGCGATGAGCCCGTCGTAGCGGTCGGTGATGATCGCCGCGGCGAAGAACACCGTCGCCCACACCCGGCGGGTGTCGTCCATGCCGCCGTCGGAGAGCAGCAGCACGGCGAACACCGGGACCAGGGCCAGCCGCAGCACGGTCAGCGCGTTGGGCAGGTTGACCAGCCGGGCCGACTGGGGCGGGGTCGCCGCCGGGTCGGGGACGACCGCGCTCACCGGGACCTCACGCGGCCGGGACCGGCGCGAGCGCGGCGGCGACGAGGTCGACGCCCTCGGTGCCGACCACCTCGGCCGCCAGCAGCTGCCCGGGACGGGCGTCGGCGGGCACGCCGGTGACCGTGGTGGTGCCGTCGGCGTCGGGGTCCTGGTGGGCGGCGTGCCCGACCCACACCCCCGGGCCCTCGTCGGCGGAGAGGTCCTCGGTCAGCAGCACCTCGACGCGGGTGCCGACGCGGTCCTCGGCGCGCTGCGCGGTCAGCTCCTCGACCAGGTCGGTGATCCGGCGGACGCGGGCGTCGATCTCCGCCCGGTCGAGCTTGCCGTCCAGGCCGATCGCCTCGGTGCCCTCCTCGTCGGAGTAGCCGAACACCCCGACGGCGTCCAGCCGCGCGCCGGTGAGGAACCGCTCGAGCTCGGCGACGTCGTCCTCGGTCTCCCCCGGGAAGCCGAGGATGACGTTGGTGCGGAACCCGGCCTCCGGGGCGAGGGACCGCGCCCGCTCGACGAGCGCGAGGAAGTCGTCGGTGCCGCCGAAGCGGCGCATCCGGCGCAGCAGGCCGGGCGAGGAGTGCTGGAAGGACAGGTCGAAGTACGGCGCGACGCCGTCGGTGGCGGCGATGACCTCCAGCAGGCCCGGCCGCAGCTCGGCCGGCTGCAGGTAGGCCACCCGCACGCGGGCGATCCCGTCGACGGCGGCGAGCTCCGGCAGCAGCCGCTCCAACGAGCGCAGGTCGCCGAGGTCCTTGCCGTAGGAGGTGGAGTTCTCGCTGACCAGCACCAGCTCGGTGACGCCCTGGCCGGCCAGCCAGCGCGCCTCGGTGAGCACCTCGGCCGGCGGGCGGGACACGAAGGAGCCGCGGAAGGTCGGGATGGCGCAGAACGCGCAGCGGCGGTCGCAGCCGGAGGCGAGCTTGAGCGCCGCGGTGGGGCCGGCCGCGAGCCGCCGCCGCTGCACCCAGCCGTGGCCGGGGATGACCGGCGCCTCCGGGGCGGTCGCCGCGCTCGTGCGGGCCACCGGGCTGATCGGCAGCAGCGTGCGCCGGTCGCGGGGCGAGTGCGGCACCAGCGGGCGCCCGGTGAGGACGTCGTCGAGCCGGTCGCCGATGGCGGTGTAGTCGTCGAAGCCGAGGACGGTGGCCTCGGGCAGCGCGCCGGCGAGCTCGGCGCCGTAGCGCTCGGCCATGCAGCCGACGGCGACGACGCGGGCGCCGCTGTCGGTGGCGGCGAGGATGGCGTCGACCGAGTCCTTCTTCGCCGACTCGATGAACCCGCAGGTGTTCACCAGCACCGCGTCGGCGCCCTCGGCGTCGTCGACGAGCCGGTAGCCGCCGGCGGCCAGCCGGCCGGCCAGCTCCTCGGAGTCGACTTCGTTGCGGGCGCAGCCGAGGGTCACCAGCGCCACGGTCCGGTCGGGGCTGGGCGCGGCGGTCACCGGTCCATCGTATGTGCTGGTGACCGACGGCCCCGGCCGGAGCGGGGTGATGCTCCCCGCGGGGGTCAGTCCTCGCCGGCGGGCAGGGTGCCGCCACGGATGGTGAACAGCACCGACTCCAGCTCGTCGGGCTTGATCAGCACGTCGCGGGCCTTGGACCCCTCGGAGGGGCCGACGACGCCGCGGGTCTCCATGAGGTCCATGAGCCGGCCGGCCTTGGCGAAGCCCACCCGCAGCTTGCGCTGCAGCATCGACGTCGAGCCGAACTGGCTGGTGACCACGAGCTCGACGGCCTGGCACAGCAGGTCCAGGTCCCCGCCGATGTCCTCGTCGATCTCCTTCTTCTCGCCCTGCGCGGCGCTGAAGACCTCCTCGCGGTACTCCGGCTCGGCCTGCCGCTTGGTGAACTCGACGACGGCCTCGATCTCGCCGTCGGAGACGTAGGCGCCCTGCACCCGCTGCGGCTTGCCGGCGCCGATCGGCATGAACAGCGCGTCACCCATGCCGATGAGCTTCTCGGCGCCGGGCTGGTCGAGGATGACCCGGCTGTCGGTGAGGCTCGAGGTGGAGAACGCCAGCCGCGAGGGCACGTTGGCCTTGATCAGGCCGGTGACGACGTCGACCGACGGGCGCTGCGTGGCGAGCACCAGGTGGATGCCGGCGGCGCGCGCCTTCTGGGTGATCCGCACGATCGAGTCCTCGACGTCGCGCGGGGCGACCATCATCAGGTCGGCGAGCTCGTCGACGATCGTGAGGATGTAGGGGTAGGGCCGGTAGACCCGCTCGCTGCCGGGCGGGGCGGTGATCTCGCCGCGCTCGACCTTGCGGTTGAAGTCGTCGATGTGCCGCACCCCGGTGGCCCGCATGTCCTGGTAGCGCTGCTCCATCTCCTCGACCAGCCAGGCCAGCGCAGTCGCGGCCTTCTTCGGGTCGGTGATGATCGGCGTGATCAGGTGCGGGATGCCGTCGTAGGGCGTGAGCTCGACCATCTTCGGGTCGATCAGGATCATCCGCAGCTCGTCGGGCGTGGCCCGCAGCAGCAGCGAGGTCAGCAGCGAGTTGATGCACGAGGACTTGCCGGCGCCGGTGGCACCGGCGACGAGCAGGTGCGGCATCTTCGCCAGGTTGGCCAGCACGAACTGGCCCTCGATGTCCTTGCCGAGGCCGACGAGCATCGGGTGCTGGTCCTGCTTGGCCGCCGGCGAGCGCATGACGTCGCCGAGGCTGACCGTCTCGCGGTCGGTGTTGGGCACCTCGATGCCCACCGCCGACTTGCCGGGGATCGGCGCGAGGATGCGGATGTTGTCGTTGGCGACGGCGTAGGCGATGTTGCGGGTCAGCGCGGTGATCTTCTCGACCTTGACGGCGGGGCCAAGGGTGACCTCGTACCGGGTGACCGTCGGGCCGCGGGTCATGTCGGTGACGTCGGCGTCGATGTTGAACTGCTCGAGCACGCCGCGGATGGCCTCGATGGCCTCGTCGTTGGCCTTCGAGCGGGCCCGCGGCGGCGTGCCGGGGCGCAGCAGGCTGGTCGCCGGGAGGCGGTACTCGCCCTCGACCGGCTCGATGACCAGCTGCTGCGGCTCCTCGACCGGCTCCAGCGGCTCGGGCGCGGCCGTGCGGTCGACCACCGGGGGGCGCGGGGCGGGCGGCTCCTCGGCGGGGACGGTGCGCACCGCCAGCGGCGCCTCGGCGTAGGCCCCGTGGTCGATGGGCCCGGTGGTGGTGAGGTCGGGGGCGTCCTCGGAGAGGACCTCGGCGAGCGCGGCGCGCTTCGAGCGGCGCGGTCGGGGGGCCTCCTCGGGCTCCTCGTCGTGCTCGTCGTCGTAGTCGTCGTCCCACTCCTCGTCGGAGCGGCCGGTGGTCCGGTCGACGAAGGCCCGCAGCCGCTCGGGCACCTGGTGCAGCGGCGTGGCGGTGAGGACCAGCAGCGCGAACACCGCCAGCAGCGACAGCAGCACGACCGCGACGACGGGACCGAGCCCCGCGGTCAGCGGGGTGCCGACCGCCCAGCCGACCAGGCCCCCGGTGCCGGGCCGGCCGGCGACGGGGTCGGCCGGGGTGCCGACGACGGAGGCGATGCCCAGCACCGCGAGCGTGGCGCACAGCCAGCCGATGGCCAGCCGGCCGCGGGCCTCCGGGCGCGGGGCGCGGCGCAGCAGCCGCAGGGCGGCGAGGAACAGCAGCGCCGGCAGCACCACCACCAGCGAGCCGACGACCCAGCGGACGGCGTCGGCCAGGCCGGCGCCCACCGGGCCGATGCCGTCGAACCAGGCGGCCGCCCCCAGGACGACGGCGAGGCCGAGGACGGCCAGGCCCGCGCCGTCGCGGCGGTGCTCGGGCGCGAGCGGCTCGGCCTCCTCCGGGCGGGCGACCGACCGGGCCAGGCCGCCGGCGCCGCGGGCGAGCAGGCCCCAGGCGCCGGCGGTCGCGCGCCAGATCCCGGCGGCGGCACCGGGGCGCTGCGCGGGCCGGCGGGCGGCGGGCTTGCGGTTGCCGTTGCGCGCGGGCGGCCGCTTGCCCGCGGCCGTGGACCCGGACCTCCCCTTCGGAGCCGAGCCGGACGGCCGGCGCGAGGGCGTGGTGCGGGCAGGCATGCGTCGAACGGTAGCCGCCGTCCAGGGTCCTCCCGGGCAGGCGCGAGCTCGTGTCCTGCCCCTACGGTCGGCCCATGCCGACTCCCCCGACCGTCCCGTACGGCAGCTGGCCGACCCCGGTCACCTCCGCACTCGTCGTGCGCGCCGCCGCCCGGCTGGGCGAGGTCGCCGTCGACGGCGGGGACGTGTGGTGGTCGGAGTCACGGCCCGGGGAGGGCGGCCGGTCGGCCCTGGTGCGCCGCTCGGCCGACGGCGCGGTCGCCGACGTGCTGCCGCAGCCGTGGAACGCCCGCACCCGGGTGCACGAGTACGGCGGTGGCGCCTGGGCGGTCGCCGGCGGCACGCTGTGGTTCACGCACTTCGACGACCAGCGGCTGTACCGCCTGGACCCCGGAGCCGCCGACCCGGTCGCGCTCACCCCGGCACCGGAGCTGCCGGCCGGGGTCCGGTACGCCGACCTCACCCCCACCGGCGACGGCGGGCTGCTGGCCGTCCGCGAGACGCACGCGGCGAGCGGCGCCGCGGCCGACGTCGTCAACGAGGTGGTGCGACTGGCCGCCGACGGCACGGCGGAGGTGCTGGTCAGCGGGCCCGACTTCGTCTCCGACCCCCGTCCCGGCCCGGACGGGCAGCTGGCCTGGCTGCAGTGGGACCACCCGGACATGCCGTGGGACGCCGCCCGCCTGGTGGTCCGCGCCGGCGACGGCGCGGAGACGGTCGTGGCCGGCGGTCCCGGCGAGAGCGTCGTGCAGCCGGTGTGGGGGCCCGACGGCGACCTGCTGTTCCTCTGCGACCGCAGCGACTGCTGGTCGCTGTACCGGTGGCGGCCCGGCGGCGCCGTGGAGACGGTGCTCGACGTCGGCCGCGACATCGGCGGCCCGCAGTGGCAGTTCGCGTCCAGCCGCTACGCCGTGCTCGCCGACGGGCGGCTGGTCGTGGCGGTGGGCGAGCAGGGCGGCGACGTGCTGGGCGTGCTCTCCGCCGACGGGGAGCTGCGGCGGCTCGACGTCCCGTACCGCACCTTCCGGTACCTGCGCGCGCAGGGGACGGCGGTGGTCTGCGTGGCCGCGAGCCCGTCCACCGAGCCGGTGGTGGTGCGCGTCGACGTCGACGGCGGCGCCGACGGTGGTGCGGCGGAGGTGCTGCGGCCGGCCCGCGACCTCGGCCTGGACCCCGCCTGGTTCTCGGTGCCCGAGCACGTGACCTTCCCGACCGAGGACCGCGGCACCGGGATCGGGGTCGCCCACGCCCTGGTCTACCCGCCGGCGAACCCCTCGGTGAGCGCGCCGGAGGACGAGCGCCCGCCGCTGCTGGTCGTCGTGCACGGCGGCCCCACGGCGGCGGCGCGACCCGTGCTCGACCTGGAGGTGCAGTACTGGACGACGCGGGGCTTCTGCGTCGCCGACGTCGACTACCGGGGCTCGGTCGGCTACGGCCGCCGCTACCGCGACGCGCTGCGCGGCCGCTGGGGCGAGGTCGACCTCGACGACGTCGTCGCCTGCGCCCGGTTCCTCGCCGACGCCGGCCGGGTCGACCCCGCGCGCACGGCGATCCGGGGCGGGTCGGCCGGTGGCTACACGACGCTGGCCGCCCTCACCATGCGCCCGGGCGTCTTCACGGCCGGCGCCAGCCACTTCGGCGTCGCCGACCTCGGCGCGCTGGCCGCCGAGACGCACAAGTTCGAGTCCCGCTACCTCGACGGCCTGGTGGCGCCCTGGCCGGAGGGCGCCGACGTCTACGCGGCGCGCTCGCCGATCACCCACGTCGACGCGCTCGACACCCCGCTGGCGGTGTTCCAGGGCGAGGAGGACGAGGTCGTGCCGCCCGACCAGGCCGAGGCGATCGTCGCCGCGCTCCGGGAGAAGGGCGTCCCGCACGCCTACCTGCTGTTCCCGGGCGAGCAGCACGGCTTCCGGCGGGCGGAGAACATCCGCGCCGCGCTCGACGGCGAGCTGTCCTTCTACGCGCAGGTGTGGGGCTTCGCGCTGCCCGAGGACGAGGGGATCGAACCGATCACCGTGGTGCGGTGAGGGCGGCCGGCGCCGTCGCCGGCTGAACCGGAGCGCCCCGGCGTGCGTACGTCCCCGTGACGGGCAGCCGCAGCGCCGGGAGGTCGTGGATGGGACGGCACACACCGGTGCCGGCGACGGGGCTGGACGTGCGGGCGGCCTACGCCGCGCACGGCGGGGAGCTGTACCGCTTCGCGCTGCGGCAGCTCGGCGACGGCGGCGCCGCGCAGGACGTCGTCCAGGAGGTGTTCCTCCGGGCCTGGCGCGCCTCCGGCTCCTTCGACCCGCAGCTGGCGAGCCTGCGCACGTGGCTGTTCGCGATCGCGCGCAACGTGGTGGTCGACGAGGCCCGCCGCTTCGCCGTCCGGCCGTGGCAGCGGCACCTGACCGACGGCGCGGACGTCGACGGCCCCGCCGTGGCCGCCGCCGACGAGGGGCTGGTCGACGCCTGGGTGGTGGAGGAGGCACTGCGGCGGATCAGCGCCGAGCACCGGACGGCGATCGTGCAGACGCACCTGCGCGGGCGGCCCTACGCGGAGGTCGCCGCGGAGCTCGGCGTCCCGGTCGGGACCGTCCGCAGCCGGGTGTTCTACGGGCTCAAGGCGCTGCGCCTGGCCCTGGACGAGATGGGGGTCGAGCCGTGAGCGGCGCACACGGGGACGCGCACCGGGAGCTGCGGGAGCTGCTGGGCGCCTACGCGCTGGGGCACCTCGGGCCGGCCGAGCGCGACCGGGTGCAGGCCCACCTCGACGGCTGCCCGGAGTGCCGCGCCGAGCTGGCCGGGATCGCGCCGCTGGCCGCCCGGCTGGCCGCCGTCGACCCCGACGCCCTCGACGCCACCCCCACTCCCCCGCCGGACCTCGGCGCCCGCGTCCTGGCCCGCATCGCCGAGGAGGAGCGGCGGGTCGTGCCGCTGCGCCGGGCGGCGGCGCGGCGCCGGGTGCTGGCCGCCGCGGCGGTCGCGGGGGTGGCCGCCGCGGGCGGCGCGGTCGGGTGGGCGCTGCGCCCGGTGCCCGATCCGGTGCCGCTGGAGCCGGTGGCGGTCCAGGCGGTGGAGCCCGGCGTCGAGGCCAGCGCGCAGCTGGTGCCGCACACCTGGGGCGTGGAGGTGGAGCTGACCGGCACCGGGTTCGCCGCCGGCGAGGTCTACCGGGTGGCGGTCACCGACGACGCCGGCCGCGAGGTGCCCGCCGGGGAGTTCCTCGGGGTGGGCCCGCAGCAGATGCGCTGCAGCCTCAACTCCTCGGTGCTGCGCGACGACGCCGTCGGCTTCGAGGTGGTCGACGCCGACGGCGAGGTGGTGGTCCGCTCGCGGTTCTGAGCCCGCCGGGGTCCTGACCCGCCGCACCCGAGGTGCGACGGAGGGCGCCGATCCCCGTGCCCGGCGCCCTCCGCCGGGTCGGTCAGACCTCGCCGGGGACGGTGCGCCCGTCGACGGTGAAGCCGGCGCCCGCGCCGTCCTGGAAGACGTCGGGGCCGAGCGGGGCGGTGTTGCCCCGGATGGTCGTGCGGGTGACCGTCATGGTCCCGGGCTCGGAGTTCCACAGCCCACCGCCCTCGGCCGCGGCGCTGTTGCCGGTGACGGTGCCGCGGTCGATGCGCACGGTCCCGGCGCCGGTGAGGTGCAGGCCGCCGCCGTTGCCCGGCACCGGTCCGGTGGTGTTGCCGGTCAGCGCGGTGCGGTCGAGCGTCGTCGTCCCGGTGTCGGCCTCGATGCCGCCGCCGGCCCGCCGGGAGCTGTTGCCCTCGACCACCGAGCGGGTGACGGTCATCGTGCCGCTGTCGTTGAGCAGCCCGCCGCCGGAGCCGGAGGCGCCGTCGGCGACGTTGCCGCGGACCTCGGTGCGGTCGACGGTCAGCGACCCGCCGTCGTTGAACAGCCCACCGCCGCCGTTGTCGGCCGCTGGGCCCCTGGCGCGGTTGCCGGTGACGGTGCTGCGCTCGACGGTCATCGTGCCGGTCGCGGAGTTCCAGAGGCCGCCGCCCTCCGCGGCGGCGGTGTTGTCCTCCACGGTGCTGCGCTCGACGTGCACGGTGCCGGTGCCGGTCAGGTGCAGCCCGCCACCGTTGCCCGGGCTCGCGCCGGTGCTGTTGTGCGACAGCGTCGAACGGGTGACGGTCGTCGTCGACCCCGCGATCGCCTCGATGCCGCCCCCGGCACGGGTGGCCGAGTTGCCGGTGATCGTGCTGCGCTCGACGACGAGCGTGCCGGCGTTGAGGACACCTCCTCCGGAGGCGCCGCCGGTGGTGCCCGGGGCGCCGGGAGCCACGCCGCCGGTGACGGTGACCTCCCGCAGGGTCAGGGAGCCGCCGGGCCGGACGTCGAACACCCGGTCGAGGTGCTCGGCGTCGACCGTGGCACCGCGACCCTCGATCACCACCCGGCCGGTGACGTCGAGGTCGCCGGCGGCCGCGGTGTCGTCCGACCCGGCCAGCGTCAGGCGGTAGGTGCGGTCGGACAGGACGATCCTGCCGGAGCCTGCGGCGTTGGCCGCCTGCACCGCGGCGCGCAGTGAGCCGGCGCCACCGTCGTCGGTCGTGGTGACGTCGTACCCGGCGGAGGAGGACCGGCCTGCCGAGTGGTACGAACCGCCCGAGTGGTGCCAGTCGCCGGGGCCGCCGGCGGCGGCGGGGGTGGCCGTGAGCAGGAGCAGGGCGAACGCCGACGTACCGGCCGCGGCGCCGGAGCGGAGTGCGGCGGGTCGCCCGGGTGCTGGAGGCATGACAGTCCCCTCGTGAGAGCGGCGACGCCCGCGGACCGGGCGCCGCACACGAGGGGGTACGGCCGAGGGGCCCACCGCGTTCAGGCGCGCCCCGGCCACCTGCCAGGAGCCCGCCTGCGAGCGGTGGGCCGAGGGAGTCCCCGTCAGACCTCGAGGACGGTCGGGATGATCATCGGCCGGCGGCGGTGGGTGTCGCTCACCCACTTGCCCACGGTCCGGCGGATGGTCTGCGAGAGCCGGTGGGCGTCGGTCTGCCCGTCGGAGAGCTCCCGCTTGAGGTTCTCCTCGACCAGCCGCAGCACCTCGTCGAACGCCGTGGGGTCGTCGGAGAAGCCGCGGGTGGACAGGTGCACCGGCCGCACGATGGTGCCGGTGGAGGGCTCGACGACGACGGTCAGCGCCACGAAGCCCTCGTCGCCGAGGATCCGCCGCTCCTGCAGCGCCTCCTCGCCGACGTCGCCGACGTTGAGGCCGTCGACGTAGACGTTGCCCACCGGCACCGACCCGGTGATCGTCGCCTTGCCGTCGACGAGGTCGACGACGACGCCGTCCTCGGCGAGCAGCACCCGGTCGGCGGCCATGCCGGTCTCCTCGGCGAGCGCCGCGTGCGCCCGCAGGTGCCGCCACTCGCCGTGCACCGGCATGAGGTAGCGGGGCTTGGCCACGTTGAGCAGCGTGCGCAGCTCCCCGGCGGGGGCGTGCCCGGAGACGTGCACGCGCGCGGTCTCCTTGTGCACGACCGTGGCGCCGAGCCGGGCCAGCCCGTTGATCACCTTGTAGACGGCGGTCTCGTTGCCGGGGACCAGCGAGGAGGCCAGCACGATGGTGTCGCCGGCCTCGATGGTGACCTGGTGGTGCTCGCCGCGGGCCATCCGGCCCAGCGCCGACAGCGGCTCGCCCTGCGACCCGGTGCTGACCAGCACCACCTGCTCGGGCGGCATGCTCGTGGCCTCGTCCAGGGCGACCATCAGGCCCGGCGGCACGCGCAGCAGGCCCAGGTCGCGCGCGACGCCCATGTTGCGGACCATCGACCGGCCGACGAAGGCGACCTTGCGGCCGTGAATCTCGGCGGCGTCGAGCACCTGCTGGATGCGGTGCACGTGGCTGGCGAAGCTGGAGACGATCAGCCGCTGGGTGGCGCGGCGGAAGACGTCCTCGAGCACCGGGCCGATCGAGCGCTCGGGCGTGACGAAGCCGGGGATCTCGGCGTTGGTGGAGTCGGCCAGCAGCAGGTCGATGCCCTCGAGGCCGAGCCGGGCGAAGGCGCCGAGGTCGGTGAGGACGCCGTCGAGCGGGAGCTGGTCCATCTTGAAGTCGCCGGTGTGCACCAGGACGCCGGCGGGCGTGTGCACGGCGACGGCCAGCGCGTCGGGGATCGAGTGGTTGACCGAGATGAACTCGCAGTGGAACGGCCCGGCCACGTGGTCGTCGCCGGCGGCGACCTCGACCAGCGTGGGGACCAGCCGGTGCTCGCGCAGCTTGGCCGCCACCAGGGCGAGGGTGAACCGGGAGCCGACCAGCGGGATGTCGCCGCGCAGCCGCAGCAGGTAGGGGATCGCGCCGATGTGGTCCTCGTGCCCGTGGGTGAGGACGACGGCCTCGATGTCGCCCAGCCGGTGCTCGATGACCCCGAAGTCGGGGAGGATGAGGTCGACGCCGGGCTGCTCGGCCTCGGGGAAGAGCACGCCGCAGTCGATGACCAGCAGCTTGCCGTCGAACTCGAGGACGGCCATGTTGCGCCCGATCTCCCCGAGCCCGCCGAGGGCGATGACGCGCAGCCCTCCTTCCGGCAGCGGCGGCGGCGTCTTGAGGTCGAGGTGGGGCTGGCCGGCCTGTCCGGCGGAGCTGACGGTCACTTCACGTGGGCCTCTCGGAGGTGGACCCCGCCGGCGGCGAGGTCGGCGCGCAGCTGCGCGATCTGCTCGGGGGTGGCGTCGACCAGCGGCGGGCGCACGGGACCGGCGGGCAGCCCCAGCTCGCGCAGCGCCGCCTTCACCATGATGACGCCCTGGGTGCGGAAGATGCCGGTGTAGAGCGGCAGCAGGCCCTGGTTGACCTCGCGCGCCCGGACCAGGTCGCCGGACTCGACGGCGGCGATCAGCTCGGCCAGCCGGGCCCCGGCCAGGTGCCCGACGACGCTCACCACGCCGACCGCCCCGAGCGCCAGCAGCGGCAGGTTGAGCATGTCCTCGCCGGAGTAGTAGGCCAGGTCGGTGCGCGCCCGCGTCCACGCGACGGCGCCGAGGTCGCCCTTGGCGTCCTTGACCGCCACGATCCGCGGGTGCTCGGCGGCCCGCACGAGGGTCTCGACCTCGATCGGCACCACCGAGCGCGGCGGGATGTCGTACAGCATGACCGGCAGGTCGGTGGAGTCCGCGACGGCGGTGAAGTGCCGCAGCAGCCCCGCCTGCGGCGGCTTGTTGTAGTAGGGGGTGACGACGAGCAGCCCGTGCGCGCCGATGCGCTCGGCGTCGCGGGCCCGGTCGATGCTGTGCGCGGTGTCGTTGGTGCCCACCCCGGCGATGACCACGGCGCGGTCGCCGACGGCGTCGAGGACCGCCTTGAGGACCGCGCGCGACTCGCCGTCGCGGACGGTCGGCGACTCCCCCGTCGTCCCCAGCACGACCAGGCCGTCGTGGGCCTCGCGGTCGACCAGGTGCGCGGCCAGCTCCTGCGCCCCGGCGGTGTCGATCGAGCCGTCCTCGGTGAACGGGGTGACCATCGCCGTGAGGACGCGCCCGAACGGCCGGGCGGGGTCGGAGGTCATGCACCCGAATCTACCGACCGTCCCCGCCGGTCTCCGGATCTACCGACCGTGCCCGTCGGTCCCCGGCGCGGCAGCGCGGGCGCGCCCGTACTCGGTGACGGCGTAGCGCAGCCCGGTCGCCGAGGTGGCCCAGCCCTCGCGGGGGGTCCGGGTGACGGGCCGCCACCGGCCGTCGAGGGCGGGGGCGCGGGTGTCGCCGTCGACGGCGAGGTCGACGTCGGTGACGACCAGCCGGCCGGCGTGCGGCAGGAACGCGGCATAGACGGCCGCGCCGCCGATCACCCAGCAGCCGGGGGCGGTGGCGAGCACGTCGGCGACCGAGCCGGCGCGCTCGGCGCCGTCGGCGGCCCAGGCCGGGTCCCGGGTGAGGACGACGTTGCGCCGGCCCGGCAGCGGGCGGTTGCGCGCGGGCAGCGACTCCCAGGTCCGGCGTCCCATGACCACGGTGCCGCCGGAGGTCAGCTCCTTGAACAGACGCAGGTCCTCGGGCAGGTGCCAGGGCAGCCGGCCGCCGGCGCCGATGACCCGGTCGCGGGCCTGCGCCCAGACGAGCGAGACGGTCACACGGGTCAGACCGCGACGGCGGCGCGGATGGCCGGGTGCGGGTCGTAGCCGTGCAGGGTGAAGTCGGCGAAGGCGTGGTCGAACAGCGACGGCGCCGGCGCGATCTCCAGCGTCGGGAACGGCCGCGCCTCGCGGGAGAGCTGCTGGCGCACCTGCTCGACGTGGTTGCTGTAGACGTGGCAGTCGCCGCCGACCCAGATGAACTCGCCGGGCTCGAGGCCGGCCTGCGCGGCGACCATGCGGGTGAGGAGCGCGTAGCTGGCGATGTTGAACGGGACGCCCAGGAACATGTCGGCGCTGCGCTGGTAGAGCTGGCAGGACAGCCGGCCGTCGTGCACGGCGAACTGGAACAGCGCGTGGCAGGGCGCGAGCGCCATCTGCGGCAGCGCGGCGACGTTCCACGCCGACACCACCATGCGGCGGGAGTCGGGGTCGGTGCGCAGCGTGTCGAGGACGCCCTGGATCTGGTCGACCGTGCCGCCGTCGGGCGTGGGCCAGGACCGCCACTGGACGCCGTAGACCGGCCCGAGGTCGCCGTCGGCGTCGGCCCACTCGTCCCAGATGGTGACGCCCTGCTCCTGCAGCCAGCGCACGTTGCCGTCGCCGCGCAGGAACCACAGCAGCTCGACGGCGACGGAGCGGAAGTGCACCTTCTTCGTCGTGACCAGCGGGAAGGACTCCGCGAGGTCGTAGCGCAGGCGTTCCCCGAAGGTGCTCACGGTGCCGGTGCCGGTGCGGTCGGACTTCGGCGTCCCGGTCTCGAGGATCCGCCGCAGGAGGTCCTCGTACTGGGTGTCGACCGGTCCGCTGCTGCTGCCCACGGCGGGCCAGCCTAGGCGACGACCGGGCGCGGGCCCGGCAGCGCGCAGCCGAGGTCGGCGGCCAGGTCGCCGCGGCCGGCGACGGCGACGTCGTCGAGCTCGGACCAGTCGGCCATGAGCCGCAGCTCGGCGGCCAGCGCGGCGGCGACCTCGGCGCGGTCGACCCCGGCCTCGGCGTGGGCGGCCTGCACGCGCAGCACCCCGGCCTGCCGGTCGGCCTTGAGGTCGGCGCGGGCCACCAGCCGGTCCCCGAGGAGGAACGGCAGGACGTAGTAGCCGTGCACCCGCTGCGCGGCCGGGGTGTAGATCTCCAGGCGGTAGCGGAAGCCGAAGATGCGCTCGACCCGCGGCCGCTCCCACACCAGCGAGTCGAACGGCGAGAGCAGCGCCTGCGTGCGGATCCACCGCGGCCGCCGGGCCGCCGGGTCCAGCCAGGCCGGCGCGCCCCAGCCGGCCACCTCGACGGGGAGCAGCTCACCGGCCTCCGCCAGCTCGGCGATCGCCTGCCGGGCCGGCGCCGGGCGCAGGCGGAAGTAGTCGCGCAGGTCGCGCTCGGTGGCCACGCCGAGCGCGCGGGCGGCGGTGCGCACCAGCTCCCGGACGGCGTCGGCCGGCTCCGGGGTGGGGGTCTGCACGACGGCGGCGGGCAGCACGCGCTCGGTGAGGTCGTAGACCCGCTCGAACGACGTCGTCCGCGCCCGGGCGGTGAGCGCGCCGGTGTAGAAGAGCCACTCCAGCGCGACCTTGCCGGCGTGCCAGTTCCACATGCTCCCGGGCCGGTCGGGCCGGGGCTCGGCCAGGTCGCTGGCCTTGGTGGGCCCGGACGCGCGGACCCGGTCGAGCACCTCGGTGACGTAGCCGGGCCGCTCCCGCTGGATGCGGACCATCGAGCCCCAGGCGTGCTCCTCGGCCGCGGCCATCCGCCACCGCAGGTGGGGGTGCAGCCGCACGGGGAGGTAGGACGCCTCGTGCGCCCAGTACTCGAACACCTCGTGGCGGCGGGCCATGAAGTCGTCGAGGACGGGGCGGCGGTAGGCACCCAGCCGGCTGAACGCCGGCAGGTAGTGCGAGCGGGAGAGCACGTTGACCGAGTCGATCTGGACGACGGCGAGCCGGTCGGTCATCCGCCGCAGCCGGCGGCTGTCGACGACGCCGTCGGGGCGCGGGTCGGCGAAGCCCTGGGCGGCCAGCGCGATGCGCCGGGCGAGCGCGGCGGGCAGCCGTTCGGCGGTCGGTGCGGGCACGCCTGCGATCCTGCCCCGGTCCTGTGACGTTCTCCGCCCCCGGTCGGACCTAGGCTCCCCGCGTGGACCCCCGGACCCCGTTCCCGCGCCTGACCGGCACCGCGGACGTGTCGGTGCGCCCCGCGACCCCGGCCGAGGCCGCCGAGGTGGCGCGGGTGCAGGAGCAGGCCTGGCGCGCCGCGGCCGCGCTGCCTGCCGCGGTCCTCGACGGCTGGGACGCCGCGTCCGCCACCGAGGCGTGGACGGCGGCCATCACCTCCCCGCCGACCCCGGGGCACGGTGTCCTCGTGGCCCTCGACGACGGCCGCGTCGTCGGCTTCGCCGCCTACGGTCCCGCGGAGGTCGCGCCCGGGGAGGATCCCCACCCGGCCGGGCCGACCACGGAGCTCGCCGTCCTGCTGGTGGAGCCGCGCTGGGGACGGCGCGGCCACGGCAGCCGGCTGCTCGCTGCCGTCGCCGATCTGACCCGGTCGACGGGCACCGCCCGCCTCCAGACGTGGGTGGCCGAGGGCGACCGGGTCACCGCCGGGTTCCTCGAGTCGGCCGGCTGGGACCGGGACGGCTGGGTCCGCACGCTCGACGCCGACGGGACGCCGCTGCGGGAGGTCCGCTGGCACACGATCCTGGAGGAGGCCGCATGACGTTCGCCGGTTTCCCCGACGACGGGCTGGTCTTCTACGAGGGCCTGGAGGCCGACAACTCCAAGACCTACTGGACGCGCTCGAAGTCGGTCTACGACTCCTCCGTCCGGGCGCCGATGCAGGCGCTGGTCGACGCGCTGGCCCCCGAGTTCGGGGCCGCGAAGCTGTTCCGGCCCTACCGCGACGTCCGCTTCAGCAACGACAAGACGCCGTACAAGACCCACCAGGGTGCCGTCGTGGTGCCCGAGGGCCGCGGAGCCGGCGCCTGGTACGTGCAGATCTCCGCGGAGGGCCTCCGGGTGGCCGGTGGCGCGTGGCGGCTGGAGTCCGACCAGGTGGAGCGCTTCCGCCGGGCGGTCGCCGACGACGTCCAGGGTCCCCGGCTGCGCGACGAGGTGCACCGCCTGGCCGGCGAGGGCTGGGTGATCGACGGGGACCGGCTCACCCGCGCACCCAAGGGCTACGACGTCGACGACGACCGTGCCGACCTGTTGCGCCACCGCTCGCTGCACGCGGGCCGGCTGTTCGAGTACGCCGACTGGCTGCACGGGCCCGGCGCGCTCGACCGTGTCCGGGACGCCTGGCGCGACCTCGTGCCGCTCAACGCCTGGTTCGCCGACAACGTCGGTGCGACCACCAAGGAGGTCCGTCGCCGCTGACCGGCGGCGGGGAGACGTCGCCGGGGAATGTCCCGGAAATGGGCGAGGACGGGAGTCGGAGCCCATCGGCTCCGACTCCCGTCCTCGTGAATGGTTGTCCGGCGGTGTCCTACTCTCCCACCCCGTCTCCAGGG
>NZ_JBJGYP010000022.1:0-74426 GCF_054050055.1 Geodermatophilus sp. SYSU D00814 | reverse complement strand
GGGCGCTGTGGTGTGGTGGGGGGGGGGCCGCGGGGGCGCGGGGCGCGCGGGGGGGCGGCCCCCCGGCCCCCCCCGCGACCCCTCACCGGCCCGGTGGCGGACCTGCGTCGTCCCCCGCCGCGAGCGGGCCGGCGCGGTCGTCGGCCGCCTCGGGCGCGGGTGCGAACAGCCGCTCCTCGTCCAGCGCCGAGGTCTGCACGACCAGGACGTCGCAGACGGCGTTGCGCACGACGCCGGCCGGCACCGACCCCAGCATCTGCCCCTCGCTGGCGCCCAGCCCGCGGTTGCCGACGACGATGAGGTTGGCCGGGTTGTTGCCGACGGTGTCGAGCAGGGCCTGCGCCGGGTCGCCGGCGACCAGCCGCTGCTCGATGAACCGGGCGCGCTCGCGGGTCAGGCCGGTGACCGACCTCCCCAGCGCCTCCCGGGCGGCGTCGGCGCCGTGGATGTCACGGTGCACCTTGCTGCCCGGGGCCGGGGCCGGGGCGGCATCCGGCGCGCCGTCGCGGTAGGCCGTGACGACGACCAGCCGCGCCTGGGCGGCCTGGGCCACCTCGGCGGCGCGGTCGACGGCGTACAGGCTGGTCGGCGTGCCGTCGGACCCGACCACGACCCGGTCGTAGACGGTGATGCTGCGCCTGCTGCCCAGCGGCACGATCGGGGACTCGTCGGCCTCGTCGGGCGGGTTGACCCACAGCATCGCCACCGCGCCGATGGCGAGCAGGATGCCGGCGAGCCGGATCGCGTTGGCCCCGCTGCCGCCGAGCAGGTTGGTGAAGATCCAGCCGAACGTCACCGTCTGGATGAGCATCGGCACGACGATCATCATGTTGAGGATCCCCATGTAGACCCCGGTGCGGTTGGCCGGGACCATGCTGGCGACCATCAGGTACGGGATGCCGACCGCGCTGGCCCAGAAGACGCCCAGCCCGATCATCGGGATCAGCGCGACGTACTGGTTGTCGATCTGCGCCAGCCAGATCAGCGACGCCGCGGCCAGACCGAGAGCCACCGCGTGCACCCGCTTGGCGCCGATCCGGCGGGCGAGACCCACCAGGAACAGCGCGGAGACCATGGTCACGAAGTTGTAGGCGGCGTTCTCCAGCCCGCTCCAGGCGATGGCGTCGTCCCAGGCGGGCCCGCCCTCCTCGGGCGTGGCACCGAAGACCGTCTCGCCGAGACTGACCGCCAGGAACTGCCAGTAGATGAACATGGCGTACCACTGGAAGAGGAACACCACGCCGATCTTGTGCATGGCCACCGGCATGACCCGGACGGCGTCGGCGATCTCGCGGACGGCGTGGTGCAGGCCCTTGGGCGCGGAACGGATCTCGGCGAGTTCCTCGTCGGAGGGGGTCAGTTCCTTCGTGCGAGCCATCGCGGTCAGGACCGTCAGCAGGATGCAGAACGTGCCGATGAGGAAGCAGACGTACATCCAGTAGGGCACGCCGTTCCCGGCGGTCTCCTGCAGCGCCGACACCTTCTGCAGGAGGAACAGCGACAGGTTCGCCAGCACCGCGCCGGCCCCGGTGAACATGCTCTGCGTCAGGAATCCCCGCGCCAGCTGCGACTTGGGCAGCCGGTCGGAGATCAGCGCCCGGTAGGGCTCCATCGAGGTGTTGTTGCCGGCGTCGAGGAGCCAGAAGCAGATCACGGCCAGCCACAGCACCCCGACGAACGGGAACGCGGCCAGGATGATCGCGCAGAGGATCGCGCCGCCGATCACGAACGGGCGACGGCGTCCCCAGCGGGGACTCCAGGTGCGGTCGCTGATCGCCCCGATCAGCGGTTGGATGACCAGCCCGGTCACCGGCCCGGCGAGGTTGAGGATCGGGAGCTGTTCGGGTGTCGCACCGATGAGCAGGAACAGCGGGTTCACCGCCGACTGCGTGAGTCCGAAACTGAACTGCACCCCGAAGAACCCGAGGTTCATCATCAGGATGGCGCCGCCCGACATCAGCGGTTTGCGCTCGACCTGCTCGGTACCCGCGGAAACGGACTCTGACATCGTGGCGGTCATGGCGACCCCTTCGGCCGACGCGATCCCGGTCAGATCAGCGCCGCGACGCTAAGCCCGCCGTGGAGAGGCCGCAACACGACTGCCGAATTTCGCGGAAATGCCTGTTCAGGCTCTCGCGGGCCACACCGGAGTCGATCACGGATCCGGTTGTGCAGGCAACGAAATGGCGATCCTGAATTCCTGTTCCGCCATTCCCGGCCGTTTCTCGACTCGACGGGACGGGCGCCGTGTAATACCGTTCCGCGGACACGTGCGGACAGCGCCGGTGCGTCGACACTCGAAGAGGAGACGACCGTGAGTGTGTGGAAGTCCATCGTGGTCGGCGTCGACGGGTCACCCGGGAGTCGCAAGGCGCTGACCTGGGCCGCCGCGGAGGCCGCCGACCACGGGGCGGACCTGGTCGTCGTCAACGTGTGGGAGCACACGCTGCTGCCACCGGCGGGCAGCGTCAGCGTCTCGGAGCACTACGTGCCCGACCCGAGCCAGCGCACCGCCGAGGACCTGGTGCAGGTCATCAAGGAGGAGCTCGGCGAGGACCCGCCGGTGCTGGTGCACCCGCACGTCAAGCAGGGCCGGCCGGCCAAGACGCTCATCGACCAGTCCGCGAACGCCGACCTGCTGGTGGTCGGCAAGCGCGGTCACGGCGGCTTCGCCGGGCTGGTGCTCGGGTCGGTCAGCCAGCACGTCGTGGCCTACGCCCGCTGTCCGGTGACCGTCGTCCACTGAGGGACGACGGGGGGTCAGGACGCGCCGGCCGCGGTCTCGCGCGCCTGCGGCGCGTCGGTCGCGGCCCAGCTCGCCAGCAGTCGCAGCGCGTCCTCCGACGCGGTGCCGGGTTCGGCGGTGTAGGCGGTCAGCTGCAGGTCCTCGGGGCCCTCGGTCGGCAGCGTCGTGGAGTGGTGGACCAGCTCCAGGGCGCCCACCGCGGGGTGCCGGAACGTCTTGGTCCCGGTGCGGTGGATGCGCACGTCGTGCGCCGCCCATCGGGTGCGGAACTCCTCGCTGAGGGTCGACAGCTCCCCGACGAGCTCGCGCAGGTCCCGGTCGTGCGGATCGCGCCCGGCCTCGGTGCGCAGGATGGCCGCGGTGGTGTTCGCCGCGTCCCAGTCCGGGTGGAACGCCCGGGCCCGGGGGTCCAGGAACTGGAGGCGGGCGATGTTCGCCGGCCGGCGGGGGTCGTCGAACACCTGCGAGTACAGCGCCCGCCCGAGGGTGTTGGCGGCCAGGACGTCCGTGTCCACGTCCCGACGGTAGGGCGGCCGCCCGCCGGAGGGAGGTCGAGCCTCTCCCCCCGACGAGCTCGACCTCTCACGCCGGGGGAGACGGGGTTCCGTGGTGGGCAGTCACCCGAGGACCCGAACACCGAGAGAGGGAGTCAACCGTGCGAGGAACGCTGCTGTACGCCCCCGGCGACGTCCGCGTCGAGGACCGCGAGATGCCACGGATCGAGCAGCCCACCGACGCCGTCATCCGGCTGGCCGCCGCCTGCGTGTGCGGCTCGGACCTGTGGCCCTACCGCGGCATCGAGCAGGTGGACGGTCCCTCACCGATGGGCCACGAGTACGTCGGCGTCGTCGAGGAGGTCGGCAGCGAGGTCACCACCGTCCGCCCCGGCCAGTTCGTCGTCGGCTCCTTCTTCGCCTCCGACAACACCTGCGAGATCTGCCGGGCCGGCTACCAGACCCACTGCGTCAACCGGCAGCCCGGCGCCGCCACAGGCGCGCAGTCGGAGTACGTCCGCGTCCCGCTGGCCGACGGCACGCTGGTCGCCACGCCCGGCACGCCGCCGGACGACCTGGTCCCCGGCCTGCTCGCCGCCTCCGACGTGCTGGGCACCGGCTGGTTCGCCGCCGTCGCCGCCGAGGTCGGGCCCGGCAAGACCGTCGCCGTGGTCGGCGACGGCGCCGTCGGCCTGCTCGGGATCCTCGCCGCCCGGCAGCTCGGCGCGGAGCGGGTCATCGCCTCCAGCCGGCACGCCGACCGGCAGGCGCTGGCCCGGGAGTTCGGCGCCACCGACGTCGTGACCGAGCGCGGCGCCGAGGGGGTCGCGGCGGTGCGGGAGCTCACCGGCGGGCTGGGCGCGCACTCGGTGATCGAGGCCGTCGGCACCCAGGAGTCGATGATGCAGGCCATCGGCGCCACCCGCGCCGGCGGCCACGTCGGCTACGTCGGCGTCACCCACGACGTCTCGCTGCCCGGTGAGGCGCTGTTCTCCTCCGGCGTGCACCTGCACGGCGGACCGGCTCCCGTCCGCCGCTTCCTGCCGGAGCTGATCGACCTCATCTGGAACCGGACCATCGACCCGGGGCGGGTCTTCGACCTGGAGCTGCCGCTGGAGCAGGCCGCCGAGGGCTACCGGGCGATGGACGAGCGCCGCGCCATCAAGGCCCTGCTCCGCCCCTGACCTCGCGAGCCGGGCGCGGGAGTTCCTCGGACCCTGGCGCCCCGGCGGCCGCCGCGGGACCCTTGCCCGTGGCCAGGGAGGCCACCGCGACGCCGTCCGGCGCCGGCCGGAACGCCGACGGCGGCCGCGCCGTTCTGCTGGGGGCACCACCGGTGGTCCCCCCGCCCCGTCGTCGAAGAGAGCCATGAGTCCCTATCACAGTCCCCAGGCCACGTCCCCCGACCGCGGTGAGGGGGTGCGTGGCCGGTGACGGAGGTGCTCTCGCTGCTCCTGGGCGTCCTGGTGGTCCTCGCGATCACCGCCGCCACGGGGTACTTCGTGGCCCAGGAGTTCGCCTACATGGCGGTCGACCGCTCGACCCTGGCCGCCCGCGCCGAGGCCGGCGACACGGCGGCCGCCCGGGCCCTGCGGGTCACCCGGCGGACGTCGTTCATGCTCTCGGGCGCCCAGCTGGGCATCACCGTCACCGGGCTGCTCGTCGGCTACGTCGCCGAGCCGCTCATCGGGGAGTCCCTCGGCGCGCTGCTCGGCGGCGTGGGGGTCCCGACGGCGGTCGGCGTGGGCGTCGGCGCGGTCCTGGCGCTGCTGTTCTCCACGCTGGTGCAGATGCTCTTCGGCGAGCTGTTCCCGAAGAACCTCGCGATCGCCCGGCCCGAGCCCGTGGCCCGGTGGCTGGCCGCCTCGACGACGGTGTACCTGCGGGTGTTCGGCTGGCTCGTCCAGGTGTTCGACCGCGCGTCGAACCTGCTGCTGCGGGTGCTGCGGATCGAGCCGGTGCACGACGTCGAGCACGCGGCCACCGCGCGCGACCTCGAGCACATCGTCGAGGAGTCCCGGGAGAGCGGCGACCTGCCGGCGGAGCTGTCGGTGATGGTCGACCGCATCCTCGACTTCCCCACCCGGGACGTCGAGCACGCCATGATCCCGCGGCCGCGGGTGGGCACCGTCGCCGCCACCGACACCCTGGGCCACCTTCGGGAGCTGATGGCCACCGGCCACTCCCGCTACCCGGTGCTGGAGGAGGGCACCGGCGACGTGCTCGGCGTGGTGCACCTGGCCGACCTGCTGACCACCACCGAGCCGGACTCCGCGCCGGTGACCGCGATCGCCCGCCCCTGCCTGGTGGTGCCGACCCTCGCGTCGCTGCCGGACGTGCTGCGGCTGCTCGGCGAGACGCGCAACCAGCTCGCCTGCGCCGTCGACGAGTACGGCGGCTTCGCCGGTGTCGTCACGCTGGAGGACCTCGCCGAGGAGCTGGTCGGGGAGATCACCGACGAGCACGACGCCGACGTCGACCCGGAGTACGTGCCGGTGGCCGGGGACGGCGTCTGGGAGATGGCCGGGGACGTGCACGTCGACGAGGTCGAGCGCGCGCTCGGCGTCGACCTGCCCCGCGGGCACTACGAGACGATCGCCGGGCTGGTCATCGCCGCGCACGGCGACCTGCCCGAGCCCGGCACCGCGCTCACCGTCGAGCTGCCGCCCGACCCCGCCGACCTCGTCCACGACGACCGGCCCGCGCCCCGGCACCTCGACGTCGAGGTGCTCGCCGTCGAGCGGCACGTGCCCTCCCGGGTGCGCCTGGAGCTGCCGGCCCGCGCCGACGACGTCCCCGCCCCCGCCGAGGAGACCTCGCGATGAGCGACAGCCCGTGGGTCGTCGTCCCCGCCACCGTGGGCATCGTCGCGCTGTCGGCGTTCTTCGTGGCCGTGGAGTTCGCCGCGCTGGCCGCCAAGCGGCACCGGCTGGAGGAGGCCGCCCCCACCAGCCGCTCGGCGCGGGCCGCGCTGCGCAACTCCTCGGAGCTGACGCTGCTGCTCGCCGGCTCCCAGCTGGGCATCACCGCGGCGACCCTCGCGCTCGGCGCGATCAGCAAGCCGGCGGTGCACCACTGGCTCACCCCGCTGTTCGAGACCTGGGGGCTGCCGGCGGTGGCCGCCGACGTCGCCGGCTTCGTCCTCGCGCTGCTGGTGGTGACCTTCCTCCACCTGGTGGTCGGGGAGATGGCGCCCAAGTCGTGGGCCATCGCCCACCCGGAACGCTCGGCCACCCTGCTCGCCGCGCCGATGCGCGCGTTCATGGCCCTGTTCCGCCCGCTGCTGCGGGCCCT
The DNA here is from genome assembly GCF_054050055.1 of Geodermatophilus sp. SYSU D00814. Taxonomy (NCBI): domain Bacteria; kingdom Bacillati; phylum Actinomycetota; class Actinomycetes; order Geodermatophilales; family Geodermatophilaceae; genus Geodermatophilus; species Geodermatophilus sp. SYSU D00814. The sequence goes on along the minus strand of NZ_JBJGYP010000022.1, from coordinate 67,892 downwards.
CAACGCCGCGGCCAACGCGCTGGTCCGGCGGGTGGGCGTGCAGCCGGCCGACGAGCTCGCCGTCGGGCACAGCCCCGACGCGCTGCGCCACCTGGTGGAGCACTCGGCCAACGTCGGGGCCCTGGACGCGAGCTTCTCCGCGCAGATCTCCGGCGCGCTGGACCTCGAGCGGCTCACCGTCCGGGAGCTGCTGGGCCCGGCGTCCCGCCCGAGCGGGGTCCGGGCCGCGGCCACCGTCGGTGAGGTGCGGGCGGCCACCCGCGCCTCGGGGCACCTGCGCATCCTGCTCGGCGCGGTCCCGGGGGAGGGGATCACCGGGGTGGTGCACGTCCGCGACACCCTGACCGCACCCGACGACGCGCCCGCGGCGCCCCTCGCCCGGCCGGTGTTCTCCCTCGGCGCGGACACCACCGTCCACGCCGCGCTCCGGGCGATGCGCGAGACCCGCAACCACCTCGCGCTGGTCACCGACGGCGACGAGGTGGTCGGCGTCGTCACCCTGGCCGACGTGCTGCACCGGCTGTTCCCGCAGCAGGCGGCCACCGCCGGCTGACCGGCCGCGACGGCGGCGCGCCACGCCGACGGGCGGAACCCGATCCGCGGCCCCGGCCGTTCACGACGTGTCAGCGCCGGGAGCACGGGCCGCGGACACGCGCCCGCCGTCGGACGGACCACCACGGATCGGAGTCGCCATGCCCGTCGGCCAGGACGCCCTCGACGCCCTCGACGCCCCCGACGTCCTCGACGCGCGGGACGACCACGACGCCCTGGTCCGCGAGGCCGCCCTGGTGCACGCCCGGGCCCGGGCGGCCGAGCACCTCGTCCGCGAGGACCCGGCGGCCGCGGTGCGGGCGCTGCGCGGCCTGACCCGCTCCAGCGGTGCGGTCTACGACGCGCTGCGCGCCGGCGCGCTCCCGGAGCCGGCCGACACGGGTGCCCTCGCCGGCCCGGTGGCGCTGGCGGACCTGCTGGGCGGTTTCCGTGCCTCCGGGGGCGCGGTCCGGTTCACCGCGTCCGGCCCGGAGGGGCGGCTGTCCCCGGAGGGCGAGGCGGCGGTCCGGTCGCTGCTGGACGAGGTGCTGCGGTCCGCGGGCGCGGCGGCGTCGCCGTCGGTGTCGCCATCGGCGTCACTGTCGGTGTCGCTGACCTGGTCGCCGACGCACCTGGACCTGCTCGTGGTGCTCGCCCCCCCGCCCGGGCACGTTGCCGGGCCGGCCCCGGTGGCCGCCGGGGACCTGGCGCGCTGCCGGGAGCTGGTGCGCCGCGCCGGGGGCTCGCTGCGGGTGGAGACCCCGGAGTCGGGGGGCTCGCTGGTGGCCGCGGCCCTGCCGGTGCCCGTGCCGGCGGTCGCCGGGGCCTGACCGGCTCCGGCTCCCGACCCCGGGCGACTCCTGCGGTGTCCTGCCCGCTCCCGCGGCGGTGCGGCACCGCGGGTGCGCGGGGAACACCGCAGGAGCACCGTGCCGGACCCGACCGGGGCCGCACGGGGCGACGGGGCTAGCCGGGCGGCGGGGGACCCTCCGGGAGGTGCCGCCGCAGCTGCCGGCGGTCGGTGACCCCGAGCTGGACGAACACCTTCCGCAGGTGCCACTCCACCGTGCGGCGGCTCAGGTGGACCGCGGCGCCGATCTCGCGGTTGGTGAGCCCCGCGGCGGCGAGCCGGGCGATGCGCTCCTCCTGGTCGGTGAGCCGCCCCGGGCCCGTGGCCGAGCGCGCCCGCACCGACTCCCCGGTGGCCAGGAGCTCCTGCCGGGCGCGCTCGGCGAAGGCCCGGGCGCCCATCGCCGACAGCGCCTCGTGCGCCGCCCGCAGCTGCACCCGGGCATCGACGCGGCGGCCCTCCCGCCGCAGCCACTCACCGTGCAGCAGCCGCGTCCGGGCCAGCTCCAGCTGCACCGGGGTGCGGACGAGCCGGTCGACCGCCTCGCGGTACAGCGCGTCGGCGTCCTCGCCCCGGGACAGCAGGGCCTGCCGGCCGGCCGCCACCCCGAGCGCCCACTCGGTACCGCTGGCGCGGGCCGCCGCGGTCAGGGACTCCGACGCCGCGGCCGCCGCCCGGGGATCCCCGGCGCGCACGCCCGCCTCGACCAGCTCGGCCAGCGCCCACCGCGCCGGGCCGAGCCCACCGGGGGCCGCCGCCGCCTCGGCCGCACGGCGGGCGTCGTCGTAGCGGCCCAGGCCGTTGGCCAGCACGGCGCGGCCCCACCGCGCCGTGCTGACGGCGATGCCCTCACCGCGGGCGAGGGCGTCGGCCAGGCAGCTGCGCAGCACCGGCTCGGCCCGCTCGGGGTCCCCCCGGACGGCGAGCAGGGCCGCCTCCCCGGAGGACGTGCGGGCGCTCGCCGCTCCCTCGGTGACCGACCGGGCCTCCTCCACCAGGGACGCGGCGCCCGCGAGGTCCCCGGTGCACACCCGTGCCGTCGCCCGGGCGTCCAGCGCCGCCGGGAGCACCCCGAGGGCCCCGGCCTCCCGCGCCGCCGCCAGGTGCCGCCGGGTGAGGGCGTCCCAGCCGGCGGCGTCCCACAGCGACGCCGCCGTCACCACCGCCAGCCGGACCGGTCCGGCCGCGTCGTCCAGGGGCAGCTCGCCGGTGAGGAAGCCCCGCACGGCCCGCTGCAGGAGCGGTGCCGCCGCCGCGTCCCCGTCGGTGAACAGCACGGCGAGCCCCTCGAGCAGGGCGCCCTCCCGGCCCGCTCCGGGCGGGAGCGGCGTCCCGCGCACGGCCTCCGCGACCCGCCGCGCGGCCGGCCGCCCGCCGGACACCGCGGCGCAGAACGCGTCGAGGTGGGCGTCCCTGGCCACCTGCGGGTCGAGCGCCGCCCAGCGGTGGGCCACGGCCAGCAGCTGCGGCAGCGCCTCGTCGGTGCGGTCCGCCGCGAGGGGGACCCGCGCGCGCAGCAGCTCGGCGCGGGCCCGGTCCGCCTCGGTCAGGGGTTGCTCCTCCGCCGTCGCCACCAGCGCCGCGGCGTCGTCGAACGCCCCCGCGGCGACCTTCGCCCGGGCGGCCCGCAGGCAGCGACGGGCCCGCCGGGCGGGATCGGCGGTCAGCTGCGCGGCCTTCTCGAGGAAGGCGGCCGCCGCGGCGAGCCCGCCGCTGTCCAGTGCCCGGCCGGCGGAGCGCTCGAGCTGTACGGCGACGTCCTCGTCGGGCCCGGTGGCGGCCCGGGAGAGGTGCCACGCCCGCCGGTCGGGGTCGGCCTCGGGGTCGGTGGCCTCGCCGATCGCGCGGTGGACGGCCCGCCGCTGCACCGGTGCCGCCGACCGGTAGACCGCGGACCTGACCAGCGGGTGCCGGAACCGCACCCGGTGGTGCAGCGTCACCAGACCCGAGGTCTCCGCGGCTCCCGCGGCCCCGGGCCCGATGCCGAGCCGCTCGGCGGCGCGCCACAGCAGGGGGAGGTCCCCGGTCGGCTCGGCGGCCGCCGTCAGCAGCAGCCACCGGGCCGGCTCGGGCAGCGGCGCCACCTGGCGCAGGAACTCCGCCTCCAGGCGGCGGTCCAGGGGGCCGGTCACGGCCGTGGCGCCGCCGAACGCCAGCTCGGTCGGCGACAGGCCGCGCGAGAGCTCCAGCAGCGCCAGCGGGTTGCCGCGGCTCTCGACCAGGACGCGGTCCCGGACGCGCGGGTCGAGCCGGCCGGTCCCGGTGGAGTGCAGCAGCGCCGCGGCGTCGCCGTCGGCCAGCCCGCGCAGGCGCAGCGACGGCAGCCCCGAGAGCCGCGGCTCCTCGTCGGCGTCACGGACGGCGAGGACCACGGCGACCGGCCCGGTGGTCAGCCGGCGGCAGACGAACTCCAGCGTGCGGGCGGAGGGGCGGTCCATCTCCTGGACGTCGTCGACGAGGCAGACCAGCGGCCGCTCGGCCGCCACCGCGGCCAGCAGGGACAGCACCGCCAGTCCCAGCACGAACCGGTCGGGGACGCCGCCGGGCCGCAGCCCGAAGGCGGTGTGCAGCGCCTCCCGCTGGGGAGGCGGCAGGGCGTCCCCCCGGTCGAGCAGGGGACCGCACAGCTGGTGGAGGCCGGCGAAGGCCAGCTCCCGTTCCGACTCGACGCCGGCGGCTCGGCGGACCCGGCAGCCGGCCGCGCGCTCGGCGACGAACGCGAGCAGGGCGGTCTTGCCGATCCCGGCCTCGCCGCGGAGCACCAGGACCTGGCTGCGGCCGGCCTCCGCGGCGGCGACCAGCCCGCTCAGCCGGTCGCACTCGGCTCGCCGCCCCACGAGCCGGGGGGCCGTTCCGGACACGCGCATGCTCCACCGCCTGGGGTCGTCAGCAGGGCGCGCGGGCCCTCCCGGAGGGGCCGTCGGCGCCGGGGGAACGGGCACGCGCGGGACCGGACGTCGGTCGTCGCGACCGCTGGGCCGGGCGCGTGCCGGGGGGGTGCCACGGGTGCGCACCGGCCCGTGGGGGACCGACGTCCGGGGTGGTCGGGGCCACCGCGGATCCGCCGGTGTCGTGGTCCTCCGCCCTCCGGGACTCCGGGAGGGCGGGCAGGGGGAGCGCTCCGCCGCGGTCGACGTGTCGCGTCGCGGTGCGCTGCCGGGATCGCTGGGATCGGGGTCAGGGGGTGGGCGCTCGCCCACGGCGGTCACGCCGTGACCATGTCGACCTCCTGCCGCTGGGGGTGCACGAGCTCTCCAGTAAGCCGCCGCGGGGCGCAGCCAAGGGGGTTCCCCGACAGGTTCCGGCGGGGTCGCGGTGCGTGCGACGATCCCCGCGCCCGGCGAGCGAGGGGGTGGAGGATGGTCCGACGGCCGGGACGCGTGCGGCCGGACCGTCCGTGGCGGTGACGTCCGCGGCGCGGCTCACCCCGCTGCAGGAGCGGGACCTGGTGATCGCCGCCGAGGCCGGGGACCGCCGGGCGTGCGCCGACCTGGTCGAGGCGTTCCTCCCCGAGATCGCCGGCCTGGCCAACACCTACCGGCACACTCCCGGCATCGAGCGGCGGGAGCTGCTGCAGGAGGGCGTCGCCGGGCTGCTGTTCGCCGCCCGCCGCTTCGACCCGGCGCTGGAGACCCCCTTCTGGGCCTACGCGTCGTTCTGGGTGCGCAAGGCCATGCAGGAGCTCGTCGCCGAGCTCAGCCGCCCCGTCGCGCTGTCCGACCGCGCCGTGCGCGGCCTGGCCGCGGTGCGGACCGCCCGCGCCGACCACCTGCGCGAGCACGGCGTCGAGCCGACCCCCGACCAGCTCAGCGGGTCGACCGGACTGCGCCGACAGCAGGTCGAGCAGCTGCAGGCGGCCGAGCGCAGCCCCCGCAGCCTCGAGGAGCGCCTCGGCGGGGGCGACGCGCCCGGGGCCACCGTGGCCGACCAGCTCCCCGACCCCCGCGCCGAGCAGGCCTTCGACGTCGTCCTCGACGACATCGAGGTCCAGGAGGTGTACGCGCTCGCCGAGCGGCTCGACGAGCGCGAGCGGTACGTCATCCGCGCCCACTACGGCCTGGGCGAGCCCGCCCGGAGCCTGCGCGAGATCGGGACCAGCCTCGGCGTCACCGCGGAGCGGGCCCGGCAGATCGAGGCGGGCGGGCTGGGCAAGCTGCGGGCGTCCCTCACCCGGTCGGCTCCGGTCCGCTGAGAGCGGGCTTGCGACCGGGAGCCGGCGGCTTACTGGAGACGTCGTCACGGGGGACCGGGGAGGGGTGGTGGCCATGCGGCCGGCCGGATCGGCGTTGCGGCACGACGCGTTCGTCTACGACGACGAGGAGGAGTTCCTGGCGCTGTCGCTGCCGTTCCTCCGGGAGGGACTGGAGGCCGGGGAGGGCGCGGTCGTCGCCCACACCCGCCGCGGGCTGGCCGCGGTGCGCGACGCGCTGGGCCCGGACGCGGAGTCGGTGACCTTCGTCGACGTCGGCGGCGCGTACACGCGCCCGGTCAGGACGCTGGCCGCCTACCACGCCGTCTACGCCGACGAGCTGGGGAGGGTGCCCTCGCTGCGCGCGGTGGCCGACGTCCAGGTCGGCCCGGACCCGGGGGACCGGGCGGTGTGGACGGCCTACGAGGCGGCCTTCAACCGCTCCTTCGCGCACCTGCCGGCGTGGGTGCTGTGCACCTACGACACCGGCGCGGTGCCCGACGAGGTCCGCGAGGACGTGTGGCGGACGCACCCGCAGGTCGTCGCCGGGGGCACCTGGCAGGCCAGCGACCGGTTCGACGACGTCGACGCCCTGGTGCGCGCCCTCGCCGGTGCCCCCGACCCGCCGGCGCGGCTGCGGCCGGTGCCCGCCGGCCGCGACGCCGAGGAGTTCCGCGAGCACCTGGCCCGGGAGCTGGCCGCCGAGGGGGTGCCCCCCGCCCGCGCCCTCGACGCCCTCCTCGCCGCGACGGAGGTCCACGCCAACGCCGTGCGGCACGGGGGCGGGGTGCGCGCCGTGCGCGCCGGACGCGCAGGCGGCCGGTTCGTGTGCGAGGTCGTCGACGCAGGCCCGGGCTTCGACGACCCGCTGGCGGGCTACCTGGCGCCCCGGCCGGGGGTCGGCACCGGCCTGTGGGTCGCCCGCCAGCTCACCTGGCAGATCGACTTCGCCCGGGCGGCCGACGGCTTCACCGCCCGGATCGTGCTCTGAGGGCGGCGCCCTCCACCGGGTCCGGTGCACGGGCCCCGCCCCCGGGTGCGCGGGCCCGGGGTCGACACCGGCGCGACGGCCGCCGCGTCCCGGGACGCTCCCCGCCATGACAGACCGCAGCCCCTCCACCTGGTTCATCACCGGCGCCTCCTCCGGGATCGGGCTGGCGCTCGCCCGGGCCGCAGCCGGCCGCGGCGACCGGGTCGCCGCCCTGGCGCGCGACGTGTCGGCGCTCGCCCCGCTCGCCGACCAGCACGGGGACCGGGTCCTCGCCCTCGCCGCCGACGTCCGCCGGCCGGCCGAGGTCGACGACGCCGTCACCCGCGCCGTGGCGTCCTTCGGCCGCCTCGACGTGGTGGCCAACAACGCCGGCTACGGGCTGTTCGGCGCGGTGGAGGAGTCGACCGACGAGCAGGCGCGCGCCGTCTTCGACACCAACGTGTTCGGCGTGCTGCACGTGCTGCGGGCGGCCCTGCCGGTGCTGCGCGCCCAGCGCGGCGGGCACGTGCTGCAGGGCTCGTCCTACTACGGGCGGGTGGCGCACGCCGGCGTCGGGCTGCTGGCCGCCACCAAGTACGCGGTGGAGGGGCTGACCGAGGCCCTCGTCGGGGAGGTCGAGCCGCTGGGGATCCGGGTGACCCTGGTCGAACCCGGCCCGACCGCGACGGCGTTCGGCGCCAAGCTGGAGGTCGCGGGGACCATCGGTGACTACGACCCGACGGTCCGCGAGGTGCAGCGGGCGATCGCCGCGCTGCCGCCGGAGGCCTTCAACGGGGCCGACCGGGTCGCCGCGGCCATCCTGACCGCCGTCGACGCCGACCGCCCCCCGCGCCGGCTGGTGACCGGCAGCTACGCGGTGCAGGAGATCCGCGCCGCGCTGCGCGGCCAGCTCGACGAGCTCGACGCCTGGGCGGGCACCGCCGCCGCCGTCGACGGCGCCGCCGCGGCGTGACGCCCGAGCGGCGGGCGTGACGGACGCACCGGAGGGCGGCGGGCCGGGAGGCCCGCCGCCCTCCGTCATGGGGTCGGCGCGTCACGCGGTCAGCGCAGTGACCGGAACCCCGCGCGCATCTCCTCGGCGAAGACCTGCGGCTGCTCCCAGGCCGGGAAGTGCCCGCCGGCCGCGGCCCGGTGGAAGTAGACCAGGGTCGGGAAGGCGCGGCGGGCCCACGTCTCCGGCGCCCGGAACAGGTCGTCGTCGGGGCAGACCGTGACGGCCACCGGGATGCCGATCGTGTCGGTCCGCTGCCCGGCCGCGCTGATCAGGCTCTGCGCGCGGTTCTCCCAGTAGAGCCGTGCCCCGGAGACCACCGTGTTGGTCAGCCAGTGCAGGGAGAAGTTGTCCAGCACCTCGTCGACGGTCGGGGTCTGGGCGGGGTCCTCGCCGTAGCTCCAGTGGCCGAACCCGCCGTGCACGAGCATCCAGCCGGCGAGGCCGGCGGGGGAGTCGGTCAGGCCGTAGCCGACGGCCTGGGGCCGCGCGGTCATCATCTGGTAGTAGCCCCAGCCGCCGCCGGCGAGGAACGAGCGCACGTCGTCGAACGCCGCCCGCTCCTCCTCCGACAGGCCGTCCGGTGCCGGCCCGCCGCTGGAGATCGCCGCGGCCGCGTCGGGCGGGAACACCGCCGGCAGGTTGGTGTGGATCGCCGCCAGCCCCTCGGGCGCCTGTCGCGCCATCGCCTCGACGACGCCGGCGCCCCAGTCGCCGCCCTGCGCGACGTAGCGGTCGTAGCCCAGCCGCCGCATCAGCACCCCGCACAGGTGCCCGATGCGCTCCACGTCCCAGCCGGTCTCGGTGGGGCGCGAGGAGAAGCCGTAGCCCGGCAGGGACGGGATGACGACGTCGAAGGCGTCCTCCGGCCGTCCGCCGTGGGCCGTCGGGTCGGTGAGCGGCCCGAGCACCTTGATCTGCTCGAACACCGAGCCCGGCCACCCGTGCACGATGACCAGCGGCAGCGCGTTCTCGTGCCGCGATCGCACGTGGAAGAAGTGGACGTCGACCCAGTCGATGGTCGTGGTGAACTGCGGCCAGGCGTTCAGCAGCGCCTCGCCGCGGCGCCAGTCGTAGTCGCTGGCCCAGTACCGGACCAGCCGTTGCATCTCCGCCAGGGGCGCGCCCTGCGAGCGGTCGTCGACGGTCTCGGCGTCCGGCCAGCGCGTCGCGGCGAGCCGCCGGCGCAGGTCGTCGACGTCGGCCTGCGGCACGTCGGCCCGGAACGGGCGGACGGCGTCGTCGGTGGCCGCGGTCTGGGGCCGGGTCGTGGTGGCGGTCACGGGGGTCTCCCTCCCTGAGGACGTCGGGCGGGAGAAGCGTCGTGACCCCGGGCGGTCCGCCGCCCCGGTACAGGCGACTGGTCCGCCGACCGGCCCGGGCCCCGGCCCGTGCCAGGGAGGCCCGGGGCACCCCTGAGGGGGCAGGCCCGGGGTGGCGGTTCCCGGGACGTCGCCGGCCGCTGGGAGACTCGTCGTCGACGTGCACGACGAGAGGGACGGGTCCGACATGCCGAGAGCACTGCTGCTGGAGAACATCGACCCGGTGGCGGTGGAGCTGCTGTCGTCGGCCGGCTACGAGGTGGAGGCGCTGCGCGGGGCGCTCGACGAGGCGGACCTGGCCGCCGCGCTCGACGGCGTGGACCTGCTGGGGATCCGGTCCAAGACGCAGGTGACCGCGAAGGTGCTCGAGAGCCGCCCGGGGCTGGCGGCGGTGGGCGCCTTCTGCATCGGCACCAACCAGATCGACCTCCCCGCGGCGGCCGCGGCCGGTGTGGCGGTGTTCAACGCGCCGTACTCCAACACCCGCAGCGTCGTCGAGCTGGCCATCGCGGAGATCATCAGCCTGGCGCGGCGGCTGACCGACCGGGACCGCGCGCTGCACGACGGGATCTGGGACAAGTCGGCGGCCGGCAGCCACGAGATCCGCGGGCGGACGCTGGGGATCGTCGGCTACGGCAACATCGGCAGCCAGCTGTCGGTGCTGGCCGAGGCGCTGGGCATGCGGGTGCTGTTCTACGACCTCGAGGACAAGCTGGCGCTGGGCAACGCCGAGGCGTGCGGCAGCCTCGAGGAGCTGCTCGAGCGGGCGGAGACCGTCACGCTGCACGTCGACGGCCGGGCCGGAAACGCCGGGATGTTCGGCGCCGAGCAGTTCGCCCGGATGCGCCGGCGCAGCCTGTTCCTCAACCTCTCGCGCGGCTTCGTGGTCGACCACGAAGCGCTGCGCGAGCACGTCTTGAGCGGGCACATCGCCGGCGCCGCCGTCGACGTGTTCCCCGACGAGCCCCGCGAGCAGGGCGACGCGTTCGACTCGGTGCTGCGCGGGCTGCCCAACGTCATCCTCACCCCGCACGTGGGCGGGTCGACGCAGGAGGCGCAGTACGACATCGGGCGGTTCGTCGCCGGCAAGCTCGCCGACTACGCGCGCACCGGGACGACGACGCTGAGCGTCAACCTGCCCGCGGTCGCCCTGCACGGGTCCTCGGCGGCCCGGTTCGCGCTGCTGCACCGCAACGTGCCCGGCGTGCTCGCCGGTGTCGACGCCCTGGTCGGCGAGCACGGGCTCAACGTCGACGGGCAGGTGCTGGCCACCCGCGGCGAGCTCGGCTACGTGGTCACCGACGTCAACGGCGAGCTGACCGGGCCCCTGCTGGCCGCGCTGCGGGCGCTGCCGGAGACCGTCCGGCTGTCGACGTTCCCGCCGCAGGGCTGAGCCGCGGCCCTCACCGGGGCCGCGCCGCCGTGTGGTCGGTGACCGCCCACGTCCCGGCGGTCCAGGGCCGGCGGCTGAACTCCACGTGCAGCGTGCCCGGGCGGGTCTCGAGCAGCTGACCGCACACCGTGGCGAACACCGCCCCGTCCTCCTCGTGGCGGACCACGAGCGCGCCCGGGTCGTCCTGGGGCGGCGCCTCCTGCACCAGCGCGCGCCAGCCGTCGGGGGGCTCGGCGGTGGTGAAGGCGGCCAGGTACCGGTCGGCCTTGCGGTCCTCGGGGCCGCCGGAGGTGATCATCGTCGTCCCCTCGGCGTGCGCGGTGCTGGTGAGGGTGTCGCCGTCGAAGTCCCAGGTGGTGAGCCGGTCCGGGCCGGCCAGCACGAGCAGGAAGCTCGCCATCCCCTCCAGCCGCGTCCCGGTGGGCCAGTCCGCGCCCCGGGCCACCCCGAGCAGCGGCAGGACGCCGCGGCTGGCCGCACCCGGCTCGGCGGTCCGCTTCTGCGGGCGGTTGAGCACCAGGGCGGTGACCCCGGTGCCGACGTCGGTGGCGCACCAGGTGCCGCCGGCGGCCCGGTCGCGCCCGCCGACGACGTCGGGCAGCTCCGGCCACCAGCGGCCCGGGTCGTCGAACTCCCGCGTCGTCAGCTCGTCGCGCAGCGCCAGGACGCGGACCGGACGGCCCGCGGACCAGCGCACGACCACGGTGCACACGCGGCCGATGCTGCCAGTCGTCCGGCGTCCCCGCCCCGGCGTCACCCGGCGGCGGGGACGGGGGGTCCGGCCGGCACGTCCCGGCCCGCCCGCGGGGACGGGGGCCTGCGGTCGGCCGCCCAGGCGCAGACCGCCACCAGGGCCAGGCCGGCGACGACGGTCCAGGGGTGCGCGATCACCGCCTCCTCCGCCCCGGTGAGCGGGTCGGTGAGCACGCCGAGGCGGTCGAGCGCCCAGCCGAGGGCCGCGGCCAGGGCGAGCGCCGCGCCGGCCAGGCGCAGCGCCGGGTACCAGCGGGTCCGCGACACCAGGTACAGCGACGGGAACACCACCGCGACGGTGAGCAGCTGGGCCAGCTCCACGCCGACGTTGAACGCGAGCAGCGCGGGCACCGAGGCCGACCCGTCGAGGCCGAGGCCGGTGAGGATCCCGGCGAACGCCAGCCCGTGCACGAGGCCGAACCCGCCGGCGAGCAGCACCTCGCCGCCGCGGGCGAGCGGGCGCACGGCGTGCACCGCGGCCGCCCCCACCGAAGCGGCGACGAGCACCTCGACCGGCGCGGCCGGCACCGACACCCAGCCGAGCGCGGAGGCCACCAGCGTCAGCGAGTGGCCCGCGGTGAACGCCGTGACGACGCCGAGGACCCGGCGCAGCGTCGGGACCAGCCCCTCGCGCCGCCGCCAGCGCCCGGCCACCGCGACCAGCGGTGCCGCCAGCAGCAGGGTCAGCAGGAACAGCAGGTGGTCGGCGCCGGCGAGCACGTGGTGCAGGCCGTACCCCACCATGTCGGCGATCCCGGTGGCGGCGACGTCGCCGACCCGCAGGCTGTCGTCGGAGGCGGTGAGCACGCCGGCGGTGGAGACGTCCCCGGCGGCGTCGGTGAGGACGACGACGGCCTCGTGGGTGGGGTCGGCCTCGACGACCCCGTCGTAGGCGAGGGTGAACGCCGACGGGTCGGCGCCCCCGGGGTCCAGCGTCACCGCCACGCTCAGCGAGTCGATGCCCTCGACGGACTCCCGGACGACGTCGGTCCAGGTCTCGGCCCACGCCGTCCCGTCGGCGCCGGTGACGGTCAGGTGCTCGTCGAGGTAGGCGACGACGGCGTCGGCGGAGGAGCCGGCGTCGGTGCCCAGCGCCCGGCCGAGGGTCGCCGTCGCGACGCTGACGGTGACGTCCACGGCGTCCTCGCCGACCCGCACCGACAGGGTGCTGCTGTCCAGGCTGTGCGCGCTCGCGGCGGTCGGGGTGAGCAGGACCAGGCCGGAGGCCAGGGCGGCACCGGCGGCGAGCCGGCGGGGGAGGCGGGAGGGCATGGCGCCCGACCGTGCCGACCGTTCCTGGAGGCCCGCCGGGAGCCGGCTGGGAACTCGTCACCCAGCGCCACGGACTCGTCTCCCAGCGTTCTCGCAGTGGCCGTCCAGCCGGACCGGAGACGCGCTCCGCACCGTGGAGTCCGACCGACTCCCCCGAGCACGAGAGAAGTTCCCGTGACGCTCCGCAGGACCCTCGCCACCCTCCTCCTGACCGCCGTGGTCCCGATCGCCGCGGCGTGCGGCACGACGGCCGAGGCGGCCTCCACCACCACCAGCAGCACGGTGTCCACCGACAGCAGCGCCGACGCCGGCCCCGGCGGCAGCACCGACGCCGGCCCCGGCGGCGGGGGACCGGGCGGTGTCGACGTCGCCTCCGTCAGCACCGAGGAGCAGCTCGTCGCGCTGGTCCAGGAGGCCTACGGCGACGCCGGTCTCGGCCTGCACCGCGGCCACCAGCCCGTCGAGGACGTGCTCGACGAGGTGCTGACCATCAGCCACGACGAGCTGCACGTCCGCATGGACGCCGGGCAGAACCTGGCCGCCGTCGCGGAGGACCTCGGCGTCGACCCGCAGGACCTCGTCGACGCCCTCGTCGCGGAGTACGGCCCCGCGATCGACGCCGTCCTGGCGTCGGGGGAGATCACCGAGGACGAGGCCGGGCAGTACCGCGCGGCACTCGAGGAGGCGTTCACCTTCCGCGTGACCTGGGACGGCGAGGAGGCCACGCCCACGTTCGCCGGCCTCGACGCCTGACGGGCCGCCGGGCCGCCGGCCGAGCCGCCGCTCAGTGGGCGACGGCGACCGCCGGCGCCCCGCCGGCCTCGGTGAGCTGCCACGGCCGGACGACGCTGCCGAGCACCCCGATGGCCAGCACCAGGCCGGCCACCATGGTGAGCGCCATCGCGGTGGCGTCGTTGCCGAGCACGCCGACGAGCGGGGAGACCGCGGCACCGATGCCAAACTGCACCGCGCCGAGGAGGGCGGCCGCGGAGCCGGCGGTCTCGCCGTGCGCGGCCAGCGCCAGCGCCGGGGCGTTGGGCAGGGCCAGCCCGACGGCGGCGAGCACCGCCCACAGCGGGACGACCACGCCGGCGAGCCCGCCGGTGCCGGTGGCCGACAGCGCCAGCAGCACCAGCGCCGCGACGGCGCCGGCCAGCATGGCGGTCGACAGCAGCTGCGCCGGGGACCACCGGCGCAGCAGCACCGGGTTGAGCTGGGTGGCGCCGATCAGGAAGAAGGCGCCGGCGCCGAACAGCATGCCGAACTGCTGCTCGTCGAGGCCGAACTCGCGCTGGTAGACGAACGACGACCCCGACACGTAGCTGAACAGCGCGGCCATGGTCAGCCCGGCCACCAGCACCAGGCCGACGTAGACCCGGTCGCGCAGCAGCCCCCGGTAGGTGCGCAGGACGCCGGCGACGCCGCCGGTCGCGCGGCGGCCCGGCGGCAGGGTCTCCGGGACGACGAGCGCGCCGACGACGAGCAGCAGCAGCCCGTAGCCGGCGAGGACGAGGAACACCCCGCGCCACGAGGTGATCCGCAGCAGCTCCCCGCCGATCGTCGGGGCGAGCACCGGGGCGGCGCCCATGACGAGGAACAGCCGCGACAGCATCGCGGCGGCCGCCCGTCCCTCGAAGAGGTCCCGCACGATCGCCATGGCGACCACGCCGCCGGCGGCGCTGCCCACGCCCTGCAGGACGCGCAGCACGCCGAGCACCTCCACGGTCGGCGCGACCAGGACCAGCAGCGAGGCCACCACGTGCAGCGCGGTCCCCGCCAGCATCGGGCGGCGCCGGCCGAGGGCGTCGGCCAGCGGGCCGATCACCAGCTGCCCGAGCGCCAGCCCGACCAGCGTGCCGGTCAGGGTCAGCTGCACCATCGCCGGACCGGTGCGCAGGTCGGTGGCGATGGCGGGCAGGGCGGGCAGGTACATGTCGATGGTGAAGGCGCCGACGGCGACGAAGGCGCCGAGGACGAGCGCCAGCACCGCCCGGTGCGGCGTCTTGACCTGCTCGGGCACGGCGGTACTGCGGTCCTGGGTGACGGTCACGGACTTCCCCCTGGGCGCGCGGCAGCGCCCCGTCTCGGAACTGTGGTTGCAGACGACAAGCATTCCCGCCCGCCGGCTGTTCCACGCGCGAGCGCGCCGACGATCGATCCCGTCGCAGATCACACCGGCGGCCCCGGGGAGGACCGTCCCGGTGGACGCGACCCGACCGAGGAGCGGGAGGCAGCGTGCCGGCCGTGGTCGTCGAACGCACCGGTGGACCCGAGGTGCGGCAGGTCCGCGACCTCCCCGACCCCGAGCCGGGGGAGGGGCGGGCCTCGTCGACGTCCTCCGGCGGGCTCGACGTGCGCGTCGGCGGTCGCTACCCGCTGGGTGAGGCCCGCCGCGCCCACGAGGACCTCGAGGCGCGGCGGACCACGGGCGAGCTCCTGCTGCTGCCGTGGCGGCGGTCGGCCCGCCCGGCAGCCCGCGGTCGGTCGGTCAGGGGGCCAGGCGGGCGCAGACCCGGTCGGTGGACTCCGGCCGACCCCCCTGGAACACGACCTCACCCGTCTCCAGGTCGTACCGGACGACGCCGTTGTAGTCGAAGGGCACCTGGCCGCTCACCTGCACGTAGCCGGTGCCGTCGGGCTCGATCCGGACGAGGTCGGCCCCGACGTCGCGGAAGCGGACGGACCCGTACTCGGAGGTCGCCACCAGGCCGACGTTGATGGTGAACACCGACACCACCCCCGATGCCCGCTGGAACTCCCGGAGCCGGGCCTGACCGGTGGCGGTGGTGGTGACGGGGACCCCGCACTCCTCGGTGAGGAAGTCGTCGGCGAACTCGTCCTCGATCGGGAAGACCTGCGGCGGGGCCGCGAGCGCGGGCGCCGCGGGGACGGCGACCAGCGCGAGGACGGCAGCGGCGACGGCGGTGCTCGAACGCTTCACGGGGATCCTCCCAGCGACGTCGGGGGACGGGTTCCGCACGGTGGGGGACGGTCGGGGCGCGGGTCGGGACGGTCAACCGGTCCGGCCACGTCCGGTGGAGGAGGACGCCGTCCCTACCAGCGGGTACGGCGCGTCCTGCCCGGCCGCACCCGCCCCGACACGCCCGGGGCCGCCGCCGCGGGCGGCGTCTCAGACGAGGTCGCGACGCGCCAGCCGGCGCCGCCGCCAGGCCGCGGGCGGCTCGCCCACCTCCCGGGTGAAGGCCGCGTAGAAGCTGCTCGTCGACCCGAAGCCGGCCCGGCGGGCGACGGCGTCGACGTCGGCGGTGGTGACCAGCAGCAGCCGCTGGGCCTCGGCGAGCCGGCAGCGCAGCAGGGACGCGCCGGGCGTGGTGCCGGTGACCGCGCGGAAGGCGGCGGTCGCCGTGGCCGGGTGCAGGTGCGCGGCCGCGGCGACCTCGGCGACGCCGACCGGCTCGCGGAACCGCGCCGCGACGAAGGCCGCCATCTGCGCCACCCGCCGGGCGTGCCGGTCACCGGCGGTCTCGGGCGCCGCGTCGTCGTCCCCGACGTCGTCGTCGACCGGGACCGGGGCGGCGACCGAGAGTCGCTCCAGCAGCGCCCGCGCCTCCAGCCGGGCCGCCCGGGCCTGCGCGGGCACGCCACCGGCCAGGTCGGCCGCCCAGCCGGCGAACCGCGCGGCGTCCGCGGAGCGGCCGGGCAGCACCCGCCGCTCGCCGCGCAGCAGCGCCGCGGTCAGCCGGCCCTCGACGTCCCACTCGAGCGCGTCGGCCAGCGGCACGGTCAGCCACCGCACCGCCGCGCCGTCGGCGGCCGCGCTGACCCGGTGCGGCAGCGCGCCCCAGGCCACGACCAGCGTCCCGTCCTCCACCCGCACCCGCCGGCCGGCGTGCTCGTGCTCCACCCAGCCGCCCACGGCCAGCGCGAGCTCGACGTCGTCGTGCCGGTGCGCGCGGCGCATCACCGGCCGGGTGCTCAGCCGGCAGGCCAGCCCGTGCTCCTCGTGCACCGGGCCGGCGAGCAGGGTCTCGGCCGGGGACCCGGCGAGGATCCGGGAAGCACCGCCGTCCATGCCGGGAGTCTCCCGCGCCGGTGCGGCCGAGCATCGGGGGCATGACGCCGCTGTCCCTGACGCCCGAGCAGGTCGCCCGCTTCGACGCCGAGGGGTTCCTCGTCCTGCGGAACCGCGTCCTCGCCGACCTGCTCGCCCGGCTGCGCGCCGCCGCCGACCGGTGGACGGCGATGCCGCCCACCGGTGACCACCTGTTCTCCAACGGAGTGCTGTGGCGGGTGGACTACCTGCACGACAAGGGCGAGGACGCCTCGCTCGAGCTGCTCGGCAGCCCGGAGGTGCTCGGCATCGCCGAGTCGCTGGCCGGGCCGGACCTGGTGCCCACCTACGAGTCGCTGGTGGTCAAGGCCGAGGGCGCCGGCGCGCCCGTGCCCTGGCACCAGGACGCCGTCCACGCCCGGCGGCACCGGCTGTTCAACGTCGACGTCTACCTCGACGCCGCGCTGCCCGGGCAGGGCGCGCTGCGGGTGGTGCCCGGCTCCCAGCGGGCGCGCACCGACGCCTGCGGGCTGCGCGACGAGCACGGCTGGGACGTGCCCGGCGCGGTGGAGGTGCCGATGGCGCCGGGGGACGTGCTCGTCCACGACGACATGGTGGTGCACGGCTCGCCGCCCACCGCCGGCTCGCCGCTGCGGCGCACCGTCTACCTGGAGTTCCGGCCCGCCGCCTCGGTGGTGGAGGACGGTCCCTGGGACGGCGAGTGGCTGGCCGCGCGGATGCGGCTGCTGCCCGCCGCGCTGGCCGCGCACGCCGCCGCCCGGCCCACCGCGCCGCGGCACGACTGGCGGCCCTCGCCGCACCTGGTGCCCGGCGACGACGGCGTCGACCTGCGGGTGGCCCACGGCGTGCACACGCCGGGGGAGTGGTGCAGCGCCGGGTGACGGCGGCCCCCGCGTCCCGTCGTCGACCCGGTGTCGTCTCCGGAGCGCACGAGGCAGCGCCAGGTCGACATCCGGCGCCCCCTGCCGTCGAGATGCGGGTGGGTGCGGTCACGAGGCAGCGGTGACCGCGCTGGGCCGCATCTCGCCGGCCGGGCGGCGCCGCCAGGGCACGGGCCAGGGGCACTCCCTGGCGCGACGGGCCCCGGCGGGGCACGACGGTGGTGCGCAGCCGCGGCGGACGAGGCTGCGCCGGACACCCCGGGAGGACCCCGATGGCCAGTGCCACCACGCCGGGGGAGCCGGTCGCCCCGCAGGACGACGGCGGGCGGCGGCGCGGGCTCTGGGCCCGGCTGCGCGGGCGCGACGACGCCACCCCGCACCGCCCGGCGCCCTGGCGCGTCGAGGGCATGCCCGAGCAACCGGGCAGGACCGAGGGGCAGCGGCCGCGGTGGGGCGGCTTCTGGTGGCTGGTGCTCGCCGCGCTGGTCGTCAACTGGATCGTCGCCGCGGTGGTGATGGGACCGGCGCCGCGGGCCGAGGTCCCCTACACCTTCTTCACCGCCCAGGTCAGCGCCGGGAACGTCGCCTCGGTGACCTCGACCGACGAGACCATCGACGGCCGCTTCGAGGACGCCGTCGACCCGCCGGGACCGGAGGACTCGGCGGAGCGCTTCACCACGCAGCGACCCTCCTTCGCCACCGACGACCTGCTGTCGGCGCTGGAGGCGCAGAACGTCACCGTCGACGCGCGTCCCCCCGACGCCGGGCCGCCGCTGTGGGTGCAGGTGGTCGTCGGCTTCGGCCCGACGCTGCTGCTGGTCGGGCTGCTGCTGTGGTTCCTGCGGCGCCGCGCGGCCTCGGGCGCGGCCGGAGCGCTCGGCGGCTTCGGCCGGTCCCGGGCGACCCTCTACCGGCCCGACACCGGCCGGCGGACGACGTTCGCCGACGTCGCCGGCATCGACGAGGTCGAGCACGAGGTCAGCGAGATCGTCGACTTCCTGCGCGACCCCGGCCGCTACAGCCGCCTCGGGGCCCGCATCCCGCGGGGCGTGCTGCTGTCCGGCCCGCCCGGCACCGGCAAGACGCTGCTCGCCCGCGCCGTGGCCGGGGAGGCGGGGGTGCCGTTCTTCTCCATCTCGGCCTCGGAGTTCATCGAGGCGATCGTGGGGGTCGGTGCCAGCCGCGTGCGCGACCTGTTCACCCAGGCCAAGAAGGTGGCCCCGGCGATCGTGTTCATCGACGAGCTCGACGCCATCGGCCGGGCGCGCGGCGGCGCGGGCGTCACCGGCGGCGTCGACGAGCGGGAGCAGACGCTCAACCAGGTCCTCACCGAGATGGACGGCTTCCAGGGCAACGAGGGCGTCGTCGTGCTGGCCGCCACCAACCGCCCCGAGATCCTCGACCCCGCCCTGCTGCGGCCGGGCCGCTTCGACCGGCGGGTGACCGTCGGCGCCCCCGACCGCGCCGGGCGGCTGGCGATCCTGCGGGTGCACACCCGCGGGGTGCCGCTGGACCCCGACGTCGACCTCGCGGCGGTGGCCGCCTCGACGCCGGGCATGGTGGGCGCCGACCTGGCCAACCTCGTGAACGAGGCCGCGCTGCTGGCCGCCAAGCACCGCCGCGACAAGGTCACCGCCGCGGACCTCGGCGACGCGCTGGAGAAGACCGTCCTCGGCACCGTGCGCGGCATCGTGCTCTCCCCGGAGGAGAAGCTCAGCACCGCCTACCACGAGTCCGGGCACGCGCTGCTCGGCATGCTCACGCCGGGGGCCGACCCGGTGCGCCGGGTGACGATCATCCCGCGGGGGCAGGCGCTCGGGGTGACCGTGCAGACGCCGGAGGGCGACCGGTACGGCTACTCGGCGCGGTACCTGCGCGGCCGGATCGTCGGCGCACTCGGCGGGCGGGCCGCCGAGGAGGTCGTCTACGGCGACGTCACCACCGGCGCGGAGAACGACCTCGAGCAGGTCACCCGCATCGCCCGCCAGATGGTCGGCCGGTGGGGCATGTCCGCCGCGGTCGGCCCGGTCGCGGTGCTGCCGGCCTCCGGCGAGCAGCCCTTCGGCCTCGACGGCGTTGCCCCGGCGACCCGGGAGCTCGTCGACGTCGAGGTCCGCCGGCTGGTCGAGGAGTGCTACGCCGAGGCGGTGGCCACCCTGCGCGGCCACCGCGAGCGCCTCGACCGGCTCGCGCACGTCCTCCTCGAGCGGGAGACGCTGGAGGCCGACGAGGCCTACGCCGCCGCGGGCCTTCCCCGGGCGACCACCCCGGAGACGACCGCGGCGGCGGCCCGGGGCGAGGCGCCGCCCGCGCCCCGCGCGCCGGGCCCGCCACCGGACGTCGCCGCCGCGCCGGCCCGCTGAGCGGCGGGCCGGCGCGCCCCGGTCAGTCCCGGGAGCGGCGGCGGAACGCCGACACCGCCAGCGGCGCGAACACCGCGGTGAGCAGCAGCGACCAGGCGATGGACACCGGGACGGCGTGCTGCAGCGGCCAGGCGGCGTCGGCCGGTGCCGGCAGCCCGTTGCCCCACAGGTCCCGGCAGGCCTGGGTGAGCGCCGAGACGGGGTTCCACTCGGCGATGGTGCGCAGCCACGCGGGCATGCTCTCCGTCGGGGCGAAGGTGTTGGCCACGAACGTCAGCGGGAACATGACGGTGAACATGAACCCCTGCACGGCCTCCACGGTCCGCATCAGCGAGCCGACCCAGATGCCGAGCCAGATCATCGCGAAGCCGAACAGCAGCAGCAGGCCGAACCCCAGGACGCCGTCGACGACGCCGTCGCGGATCCGCCAGCCGATGAGCAGCCCGGTCACCGCCATGACCGCGACGCCGATGCTGGAGTGGATCAGGCTGGACATGCTCCGCCCGACGAGCACCGCCGGCCGCGGCACCGGCAGCGACTTGAAGCGGTCGACGAACCCCTTCTGCAGGTCGTTGGTCAGCCCCATCGCCACGATGGCGGAGGAGAAGACCATCGTCTGCACCATGATCCCGGGCAGCAGGAACTCCCGGTAGTTCGAGCCCGCCACCGCGATCGCGCCGCCGAAGACGTAGGCGAACAGCAGCACGAACATCACCGACTGCACGGTGACGTCGAGCAGCATCTCCGGCATCCGCCGGATGTGGATCAGGTTGCGCCAGACGATCGTGGCCGACGCCCGCAGCAGCGACGGCGGGTCGATCTGCGGCCGGGTCGCGGCCCGGGGCGGGGACTGGGTGGCGGTCACGGCGCGGCTCCCTCGGTCGGGGTCCCGGTGGCGGTCTGCTCGGCGCCGGCCGACTCGGCGCGGTGCCCGGTCAGGTGCAGGAAGACGTCGTCGAGGCTGGGCCGGGCCAGCCCCAGGTCGTCGAGCTCGATCCCGCTGTGCTCGAAGACGGTGGCGATGCGGGTCATGTCGCCCAGCCCGCCGGCCTGCGCCGTCAGCCGCCGGCTGCCCGCCTCGACGTGCACCTCGGGGGAGTGGTCGCGCAGCAGCGCGGCGGCCGCGTCCAGGTCGGCGGCGGAGGTCAGGGTGACCACGACGCTGGCCTGCCCCGCCTGGTCCTTGAGCTGGGTCGGGGTGCCGGCGGCGATGACCCGGCCCCGGTCGACGACGACGATCTCGTCGGCGAGGTGGTCGGCCTCCTCCAGGTACTGGGTGGTGAGCACCAGCGTGGTGCCCTCCTGCACCAGCTCCCGGAGCACCTCCCACAGCCCCGACCGGCTCTGCGGGTCCAGGCCGGTGGTGGGCTCGTCGAGGAACAGGATCGGCGGCGCGGCGAGCAGGCTGACGGCGAGGTCGAGCCGGCGGCGCATGCCCCCCGAGTAGGACTTCGCCGGGCGGTCGGCGGCCGCGGCGAGGTCGAAGCGCTCCAGCAGCTCCTCCGACGCCCGCCGCACGTAGCCGCGGGACAGGCCGTAGAGGCTGCCGATCAGCCGCAGGTTCTCCCGGCCGGTGAGGATCTCGTCGACCGTCGCCGCCTGGCCGGTCAGGCCGATGCTGCGGCGGACCGCCTGGGGCTCGGCGACCACGTCGAACCCGGCCACCCGGCCGGTGCCGCTGGTGGGCACGCTCAGGGTGGTCAGCATCCGCACCAGCGTGGTCTTGCCCGCGCCGTTGGGGCCGAGCAGGCCGAGGACGGTGCCGGTGGGGACGACGAAGCTGACGCCGTCGACGGCGCGGTGGTCGCCGAAGTGCTTGGCCAGGTCGATCGCCTCGACCGCGGGGGAGCCGTTCACGCCGTCAGCATGCGACCTGCAGTGCACGTGAGGGCAACGCTTTTCCGCCCGCGCCGGTCGGCGCCGGTCAGCGACCCGTGCTGCACCCCAGCCGGTTGCGTGCAATGGTCGTGCCCGGACGGCCGGCTCCCCCTGGCGTGACCCCCCGCGCTCCCTCCTCCGGCCGGGCCCCGGACCGAGGTGGTGCCCCGTGGACGTGGTCGATCTCTCCCGTTTCCAATTCGCCTCGACCAGCATCTTCCACTTCTTCTTCGTGTCGCTGACCGTCGGCCTGGCGTTCCTCATCGCGGTGATGGAGACGATCGCCTACCGCCGGTCGGACCGGCGCGAGGTGTACGGGAAGATGACCAACTTCTTCGGTCACCTGTTCCTCATCAACTTCGCCGTCGGCGTCGTGACCGGCATCGTGCAGGAGTTCCAGTTCGGGATGAACTGGAGCCGGTTCTCCTCCTTCGTCGGCAACATCTTCGGGGTCCCGCTGGCCCTCGAGGTGCTCATGGCGTTCTTCCTCGAGAGCACGTTCATCGGGCTGTGGTGGTTCGGCAAGGACCGGCTCCGGCCGTGGATGCGGCTGGGCAGCATCTGGCTGGTGGCGATCGGCACGCAGATCAGCGCGTTCTGGATCGTGCTGGCCAACGCCTGGATGCACCACCCGGTCGGCTACGAGGTGGTCGACGGGCAGGCCCGGCTCACCGACTTCACCGCCGTCGTCCTCAACTACAAGGCCTGGCTGTACTTCGCCCACGTGCAGGGCAGCGCCTGGGTCGTCGCCGGCTTCCTGGTCCTCGGCGTCAGCGCGTACCACCTGCTGAAGCGGCAGGACTCCGACGTGTTCTCCCGGTCGCTGCGCATCGGGCTGGTCTTCGCCGCCATCGGCACCCTGTTCTCCATCGTCAGCGGGCACACCGCCGCGCAGGTGTCCCGCGAGGACCAGCCGATGAAGTTCGCGGCGATGGAGGCGCAGTGGGAGACCTCGGACTCGCCGGCGCCGTGGTCGCTGGTGGCGGTCATCGACCAGGAGAACCGGGAGAACACCTTCAGCCTGGAGATCCCCTACGTCGGCTCGATCCTGGCCTACAACAGCCTCGAGGGCCGCTACGAGGGTCTCAACCCGCTCAACGAGGCGTACCAGGAGCGTTACGGCGAGGGCGACTACATCCCGCCGGTGGCCTGGGTGTACTGGTCGTTCCGGATCATGGTCGCCATCGGGTCGCTGCTGCTGGCGACGGCGTTCCTCGGGCTGTTCCTGTGGTGGCGGCGCAAGCGCGGGCTGGACACCACCCGCTGGTACCTGCGGGCGCTGGTGCTGTTCATCCCGCTGCCCTGGATCGCCAACTTCACCGGCTGGATCGTCACCGAGATGGGCCGCCAGCCGTTCATGGTCTACGGCGAGCTCACCGTGACCGAGGGGGTGAGCGCGAACACCGCCGGGGAGGTCCTCGCCGGCCTGATCGGCCTGTGGGTGGTCTACCTCGCCCTCATCGGCCTCGACGTCTACCTGCTCACCGTGACCGCGCGGGCCGGCATCCACCGCAAGCCCGAGGCCCAGCTGGTCGCCGCGCCCGCGCCCGACTACGAGGGCGCCGGGTTCCAGGGGTACGAGAAGAGGGACTGACGGTGGACCTCGTCACGCTGTGGTTCTGGCTGATCGCGCTGACGTTCACCCTCTACTTCTTCCTGGAGGGCTTCGACTTCGGCGTGGACGTGCTGCGCCCGACGCTGGCGCGCACCGAGGCCGAGGAGCGCGCGCTCACCGGCACCATCGGCCCGTTCTGGGACGGCAACGAGGTCTGGGTGATCGCCGCCGCCGGGCTGATGTTCTCCACCTTCCCGGTCTGGTACGGCGCGGTGTTCAGCGGCATGTACCCGCTGTTCGTGCTCATCCTGCTGGCGCTGCTGCTGCGCGGGGTCTCCTTCGAGTACCGCAACCAGGTCGACAGCGAGCGGTGGCGCGCGCTCTGGGACTGGATGTCCTTCGGCGGCAGCGTCGTGCCGTCGTTCCTGTGGGGCGTGATCATGGCCAAGCTCATCGAGGGCCTGCCGGTCGATGCCGACGGCCGCGTCGAGGGCGGCTTCGCCGTGATGTTCACGCCGTTCTCCGTCGTCGGCGGCCTCACCACGCTGCTGCTGTTCGTGCTGCACGGCGCGAACTTCCTGCTGCTGCGGCTGCACACCGACACCGTGCTGTACCGGCGTGCCCGGAAGGCGGCGCTGCGCTGGGGGGCGCTGGCCACCGTGGCGATCGTGGCCTTCGTCGTCATGGGGTACGTGACCGAGGACCTGTTCGAGGACTTCGGCGTCGTGCCGTGGGCGTTCCCGATCGCCGCCTTCCTCACCCTGGCCAGCATCTGGCTGGCGCTGGTGCGCCGCCGCGACACCCTGGCGTTCACGATGAGCGGCCTGACCGTCCTGTTCGCCACCGTCACCGTGTTCATCGCGCTGTTCACCCGCGGCGAGGTGCTGCCCTCCACCCTGCGCGCGGAGTACGGGCTGACGCTGCAGGAGTCCGCCGCCCAGCACTACACGCTGGTGCTCATGACCTGGGTGGGCGCGGTCTTCCTGCCGCTGATCATCGGCTACCAGATCTGGAACTACTACGTCTTCCGGGAACGCGTGCGTCCCGACGAGGGCGCGCTCAGCCACGGCTACTGATGGACCGGGGACCGACGGGCCGCCTGCTGGCGCTGCCCGCCGCGCGCCGGCTGGTCGTGCTGTGCGGCCTGCTCGGCGTGCTGGTGTGGGCGCTGCTGGTGGTGCAGTGGGCGCTGGTCGCCGCCGTCGTCAGCGCGGTGGTCACCGGCGCGGCGACGCCGTCGGCGC
This sequence comes from Geodermatophilus sp. SYSU D00814, assembly GCF_054050055.1. Classification (NCBI taxonomy): domain Bacteria; kingdom Bacillati; phylum Actinomycetota; class Actinomycetes; order Geodermatophilales; family Geodermatophilaceae; genus Geodermatophilus; species Geodermatophilus sp. SYSU D00814. The sequence continues at coordinate 43,646 of NZ_JBJGYP010000022.1, read as the reverse complement.
TGTCGGGCGCCCTCGCCGGGGTGCTGGCCGCCTGGGCGCTGCGCGCGGGCCTGCTCGGCCTGCGCGACCGCGCCGCCGCGCGCACCTCCGCGCGGGTGCGCCGCGAGCTGCGGGAGGCCCTGCTCCGGACGCTGGTGTCCCTCGGTCCCGCGCACGCCGCCGGGGAGCGCGCCGGCGAGCTGGTCACCACGGTCACCGAGGGCGTCGGGAGGCTCGACGGCGTCCTGGGCCGCTACCTGCCCGGCGCGGCGACGGCGGCCGTCGTCCCCCCGCTGGTCGCCCTCACCGTGCTGGTCCTCGACCCGGCCAGCGGCGGCCTGCTGCTGCTGACCGGGCCGCTGGTGCTGGTCTTCCTGTGGCTGACCGGCACGCTCGCCGCGCGCTCGGCCCGCGCCTCCTGGGAGACCCTCGCCCAGCTCGGCGCGGTGCTGGTCGACACCCTGCGGGTGCTGCCCACCCTGGTCGCCTACGGCCGGGCCCGCGGCAGCGCCCGCTGGCTGACCGGGGTCAGCGAGGCCCACCGCCGCACCACGATGCGGGTGCTGCGCACCGCCTTCCTCTCCGGGTTCGTCCTCGAGCTCGGCGCCGTGCTGTGCACCGCGCTGGTGGCCGTCACCGTGGGCGTGCGGCTGTTCCAGGGCGGGCTGGAGCTCGAGCGGGCGCTGCTGGTGCTGCTGCTCACCCCGGAGTTCTTCGCGCCGCTGCGCGCCCTGGGCGCCGACCGGCACGCGAGCCTGGAGGGCCGCCCGGCCGCCGAGCGGGTGTTCGCCCTGCTCGACACCCCGCAGCCGGCCCGCGGCGGCCGCCCGGTGCCCGCCGGCGTCCCGCACGTCGAGCTGCGCGGCGTCACCGTGCGGTACGGCGAGCGGGCCGCCCTCGACGGCGTCGACCTCGACCTGCCGCCGCTGTCGCGGACCGCGCTGGTCGGGCCCAGCGGCGCGGGCAAGACCACCGCCGTCCGGCTGCTGCTGGGCTTCGCCGCCCCCGACGCCGGCGCCGTGCTCGTCGACGGCGTCCCGCTGGGCGACCGGGACCCCGACGGCTGGCGGGCGCGGGTCGCCTACGTGCCCGAGCGGCCGTTCCTCGCGCCGGGCACCGTCGCCGACAACGTGCGGCTGGGCCGTCCCGGCGCCACCGACGCCGAGGTCGAGCAGGCGCTGGCCCGCGCCGGGCTGCTCGACCTGGTCCGCCGGCTGCCGCAGGGCACCGCCACGCCGCTGGGCGAGGACGCCGCGCGGCTGTCCGGCGGCGAGCGGGTGCGGCTGGCGCTGGCCCGCGCGTTCGTCAAGGACGCCCCCCTCCTGGTGCTCGACGAGCCGACCGGCCAGCTCGACGCCGCCACCGAGGCGGAGGTGCTCGCCGCCCTCGACGGCCTCGCGCGGGGGCGCACCGTCCTCACCGTCACCCACCGGACGGCGCCGCTGGCGCTGCACGAGCGGGTGGTGAGCCTGCAGGACGGGCGGGTGCGGGCGCCGGCGGTGCCGCGGTGAGGGAGACGCTGGCGCTGCTGCACGGGCCGCGGACCGCGCTCGCCGTCGTCCTCGGCGCGCTCACGGTGCTGTGCGGCGCGGCGCTGCTGGCCGTCTCCGGGGCGCTGATCACCGGCGCGGCGCAGCGGCCCTCGACCCTGCTGGTCCTCATGCCGCTGATCACCGGGGTCCGCCTGTTCGGCCTGTCGCGGGCCGCGCTGCGCTACACCGAGCGGCTGCTCACCCACGACGTCACGCTGCGGGCGGTCACCCGGGTGCGCGCCCGGGTGCTGGAGCGGCTGGTCCCGCTCGCCCCGGCCGCGCTCACCGGCGCCCGCGGCGGGCAGCTGCTGTCGCGGGTGCGCACCGACGTCGACGAGCTGCAGGGCGTCGTCGTCCGGCTGGTGGCCCCCGCCGGGGTCGCGCTCCTCGCCGGCGGGGTCGCGGTGGGCCTCACCGCCCTGGTCTCCCCGGCCACGGCCGCCGTCCTCGCGGTCCTGCTGGCCGTGCTGGGCGTCGCCGTCCCCGCGGCCGCCGCGCGGGCCGGGCGGCGGGCGGCGGTGGCCGCCGCCCGCGCCGACGCCGACGTCGCCGCCGACACCCTCGACCTGGTGCGCGGCCTGCCCGACCACCTCAGCGGTGACGGCGGCGCCACGGCGCTGCGCGCGCTCGGGGAGCACCTCGACCGGCAGGAGGAGGCGCAGCGGGCCGCGGCCCGGCTGACCGCGGTCACCACGCTCTGCCGGGAGGGCGTGCCGGGCCTGGGCCTGGTCGCGGCGCTGTGGCTGGTCGGCACCGACGTCGCCGCGGGCCGGACCGGCCCGCTGCTGCTGGCCGGCTGCGCCCTCGGCGTCCTCGGGGCCTTCGAGGCCGTCGGCGGCGTGGGCGCGGCCTGGAGCGCCGCCGGCGGGATCCGCGCGGCCGCCGGGCGGGTGCACGACCTGGCCACCGCGCGCCCGGCGGTCACCGACCCCGCCGAGCCGCTGCCGCTGCCCGCGGGCTCCGCGCTGCGGTTCGAGGGCGTCACGCTCACCCACCCCGGCGCGGTGCGCCCCGCGCTGCGCGGGCTCGACCTCGCCGTCCCCGACGGCGCCAAGGTGGCCCTCACCGGCGGCAGCGGAGCCGGCAAGAGCACCGTGCTCGCCCTCGCCCTGCGCGCCCGCGACCCCGACGCCGGCCGGGTCACCCTCGGCGGCACCGACCTGCGCCGGCTGCCGCTCGACGCCGTCCGGTCCCGCCTGGCCTGGAGCGCGCAGGCCCCGCAGGTGCTCGGCGCCACCCTGGCCGCCAACCTGCGCCTGGGCCGGCACGACGCCACCGACGACGAGCTGCGCGCCGTGCTCGCCGGCGTCGGCCTCGACGGCGTGGCGGCGACCCCGGGCCTCGACGGCTGGGTGGGGGAGGGCGGCGAGCGCCTCTCGGCCGGCGAGCGGGCCCGGGTCGGGCTGGCGCGGGCGCTGCTCTCCCGCGCCGACGTGCTGCTCCTCGACGAGCCCACCGCCCACCTCGACCCCGCGCTCACCGGGCGGGTCCTCGACCTCCTCGCCCGCGACCGGCGCACCGTGCTGCTCGTGACGCACGACCCCGGCGCCCTCGACGGCCGCTGGCAGGTCGTCCGCCTCGACGCGCCGGCCTGACCGGCTCCCCCCTGGTGCCGGCCGCGACCGCGGACCACCATGGCGGGATGGCGTTCGACGTCGACCGGCTGCTGCGCCTGTGGACCGACCCGTTCCCCGACGGGCCGGCCGCGGAGGAGGCCTTCCGCGCCGTCTACACCGACCCGGTCACCGTCAACGGGGCCACGCTGACCGCCGCCGACCTCGCCGCCCGGGCCCGGGCGGTGCAGGCGACCTTCGCCGACGCCGAGCGGGAGGTCGTGTCCGTCGTCGAGGACGGCGACCGGGTCGCGGTGGCCTTCCGGATGCGCGGGCGGCACGTGGGCACGCTCCACACCGCGGCGGGGCCGGTCGCGGCGACCGGCGGGCACCTGGAGCTGCGGGTGATCGACGTGCTCACCCTGCGCGGGGGCCGCATCGGCGAGGTGTTCATGGTCGCCGACGAGCTCGGTGCGCTCGCCGCCGTCGGCGCGGTCCACCTGGCTCCGGCCGGCTGACCCCGGACCCGGCGACACGCCGGGCGCCCCGGCCGGACTCGCCGCCGGGGGCTTCCCCCACTGTGACCTGCACCTCTAGGTTCCGCCTGCCTCACCGCGCCGCGGCGCTGACCGCGGCCGGCTTCGACGACGAAGGAGGAACCTCCCGGATGACCCGTTCCCGCATGGTGGCCGGAGGACTCGCCACCGTGACCGCGCTCGGCGTGACCACGGTGCTCGGCATGTCCTCGGCAGCCGCCGTCCCGAACAACAACACAGCCGCCAAGCTGACCAAGGCCGTCACCGCCGAGGGGGTGCTCGACCACCTCGAGGCCCTGCAGGCCATCGCGGACGCCAACGGCGGCGACCGCGCCGCGGGCCGGGCCGGGTACGACGACAGCGTCGCCTACGTCGTCGACCAGCTGCGCGCGGCCGGGTACACCCCCGAGGTCCAGCCCTTCACGTTCACCTACGCCGAGGAGAACTCGCAGCTGGTGCGGACCTCGCCGTCGCCGCGCACCTTCGTCGAGGGCACCGACTTCCTGCGCAACACCTTCGACACCGGCAGCCCCGAGGGCACCGCGACCGGCACCCTGGTCCCCGTCGAGCCCGGCGGGGCGACCCCCGGCTGCGAGGCGACCGACTTCGCCGGCTTCGCCGCGGGCTCCATCGCGCTCATCCAGCGCGGCGGGTGCCCGTTCGCCACCAAGGCGCTCAACGCCCAGGCCGCCGGGGCCGGCGGCGTGGTCATCTGGAACAACACCACCGGCCTGATCAACATGATCGGCGCCGCCCCCGGCCTCACCATCCCCGCGGTCTTCGCCACCATCGAGGCCGGCACCGACCTCGCGGCCACCCCCGGCGCCACCGTGACCGTCACCGTCGACTACGCGGCCGAGGAGCGCACCACCTACAACGTCATCGCCCAGACCCGCACCGGCAACACCGACAACGTCGTGATGGCCGGCGCGCACCTGGACTCGGTGCAGGAGGGCGCGGGCATCAACGACAACGGCTCGGGCAGCGCGGCGCTGCTGGAGACCGCGATCCAGATGCAGAAGGTCAAGCCCAACAACGCCGTCCGGTTCGCCTGGTGGGGCGCCGAGGAGGAGGGCCTGCTCGGGTCGGAGTACTACGTCGGGCAGCTCAGCGACGACGAGATCGCCGACATCGGGCTGTACCTGAACTTCGACATGATCGCCTCGCCGAACTACACGACCGGCATCTACGACGGCGACAACTCCGGCGGCACCGCGGCTCCCGGCTTCATCCCCGAGGGCTCGGCGGAGATCGAGGACGTCTTCGAGGGCTTCTACGCCTCGCGCGGCCTGCCCTACGTCGACTCGGAGTTCTCCGGCCGGTCGGACTACGGGCCGTTCATCGCCGTGGGCATCCCCTCGGGCGGCCTGTTCACCGGCGCGGAGGTCCCCAAGACCGCCGCGGAGGCCGCCGTCTTCGGCGGCGTGGCCGGCGCGTCGCTGGACCCGTGCTACCACTCGGAGTGCGACAACCTGACCGGTGAGGGACAGGACGCCGCCCTGTACGCGGCCCTGGCCGAGGACTACACGCTGGTGGGCAACGTCAACGTCGACGCCCTCGACCAGAACTCCGACGCCCTGGCGACGGCGATCATCACCTTCGCCTACGACACCTCGACGGTGAACGACGTGCCGCGGGCGCCCGGTCGCTCGCACGGTGCCGGCAACAGCGCGGACGCCGGCCGGCACGACCACGGGGCCGACGCCGCCGCCTGACGGCGTCCCTCCGCCGGTCCACCGGCACGCACGGCGCAGGCCCCCGGCGCGACCCGCAGCGGTCCCGCCGGGGGCCTCGTCGTGCGGCGGGTGCCCCGGCGGGGACGGGGCTCAGCGGGTGTGCAGGCAGGCCCACACGTGCTTGCGGCGGCCCGCGACGGTCCAGCCCCGCTCGCCGGTGAGCCGGGCGACCACGTGCAGCCCCATCCCCCCGAGCGCGGGGTCGCGGTCGATCGCCGGCTGCGGGCCGTGGTCGGGGTCGTCGTCGCTCACGTCGAGCAGCAGGCCGGCCGAGGTCGGCGCGGCGCGGACGCACACCGAGCCGGCGCCGTGCCGCAGCCCGTTGGACGCCAGCTCGTCGACGGCGAGCAGCAGCGACTCGAGGACGCCGTCCTCGTCGGCCCCGTCGAGGACCTGCGGCAGCCAGGACCGCAGCCCGGCGCGCACCGCCCGCAGCTGCGCCGCACGGGTGATCTCGTACTCGTAGGGAGGTCCCGTGGTCTCGGGAGGGGGCCGTCGCGGCCAGGAGTCCGGCTGCATGTGCTCGTTCCGGTCGGGGCTGTTCTGCTTCCAGTTCCCCGCCGTGGCCCTGCCGAACCGGCGACCCGCCCGCCGGGCGGGTCGGGCCCCCCGGTGGTCACTCCAGCCGGGTCACCAGCCGCACCGACGTGCCCTCGGCGGTGCGGTCGACGTGCACGTGGTCGCACAGCTGCCGGGCCAGCCACAGCCCCATGCCGCCGCGGGAGAGGTCCTCGCCGTGGGCGGGCCCGTACCCGGCGAAGGGGTCCGCGGGACCGGGACCGCGGTCGGTGATCCGGCAGGCCACCCGCCCGGCGCCGGCCCACAGCTCCAGGTCGACGGGCGGCCGGCCGTGCCGGACCGCGTTGGAGGTCATCTCGTCGACGGCGAGCAGGAGGTCCTCGACGGCGTCGCGCGAGCCCGGCAGGGCGGCCAGCACCGCGGCGACGGCGTGCCGCAGCCCGATGAAGTCGGTGACGTCCCGGGCGGTCAGCCGCGGCGTGCCCCGCTCGAGCGGTTCGGGCGGCGCGGGCAGGTCGCGCAGGAAGACCGCCGGGTCGACGTAGCCGGGGTTGGCCACCCGGCGCCCCGGGGTCACCAGGTGCGGGTGGGTGCGGCGGGCCGACTCGAGCACCGGCTCGGGCAGCCGCCGGGTGTCGAAGACGCACAGGCCCCACAGCGGCCGGTCGGCGAGCGCGACGTTGACCACCGCCTCGTAGCGCTGCCACTCGTAGCGCTCCTGCTCGGTGGTGCCGAAGTCGGTCTCGCCGACGACCCGCACCCGGGGGACGCCCGCGGCTGCGTGCCGGTCGGCCAGGCGGCGGAAACCGGTGATGGCGGCCGGGGTCCGCCCCCGGTAGGCCTCGGACCGGTCGACGACCAGCAGCCGCGGGTCGTCGTCGAGGGCGTCCCGGACGACGCCGGCGGTGCGGGGGCCGGTGGCCAGGACCGCGGCCTCACCGGCGGCCAGCCCCTCGCGCAGGAAGGGCACGACGACGTCGACGAGCCGGCCCGGGTCGTCGTAGAGCAGCGCGTCGTGCACGTAGCCGACGGCGGATCCCGGTCCTCCGCCCGTGCACACCGCAGACACCTGGAGACTCCCGAACGGTCGACCTCTGGAGAGCACGCGCCCGGCCGTCGCCGACGCGGTCCCCGCCCCCTCGGGTGCCCGGCACGAGCGCGATCCAGAACGGTACCCGGTCGTCCGCAGCAGGCGGGGGACCGGCGCCCGGTCCCCGGGTCGCAGGGGCCTGACAGCGGGTGCCCGCCCGCGTAGCGTCGCATCGGTGACGGTTCCTCGGGGACTGCCCTCCCTGACCGGCCTCCGGCCGGGTGACCACGTGTGCCGGAGCTTCGCCGACGACGCCGACCTGGCCCGCGCGGTCGTGCCCTACCTCGACGAGGGTCGCCGGCGCGACGAGCAGCTGCTGGTGGTGGGCTCCTCCCGGTCCGCCGCCCTGGCCGCCGTCGCCGGCCTGCCGCACCGCGACGAGCTCGTCGCCGCGGGCCGGCTCGAGGTGCTGGGCACCGGGGACACCTACGCGGCCGGGGGCGGGCTGGTGCCCGAGGACCAGGTGGAGCGCTACCGCAGCGCGGTGCACGCGGCGCTCGACCGCGGGCGCACGGGGCTCCGGGTGGCCGCCGACGTCACGCCCCTGCTGCGGGCCGGACCGGGCGGGCGGCGGCTGCTGCACGCCTACGAGCGGCTGGCCGACGGGCTCATGGCGACCGAGCCGATGACCGCGCTGTGCCTCTACGACGCCGCCCTGGGCGCCGAGGCCCTCGGGCCGGTCGCCCTGCTGCACCCGGTGCAGCACCTGGGCGACCGGGAGCCGCTGGCCCACCTCTCCGGCCGGGGACCGCGGCTGGCGCTGTCCGGGGAGGTGGACCTCACCGAGGCCGCCGCCGTGCGCACCGCGCTGGTCGACGTCGCCGGCGACGTCCCCGGTGTGCTGGAGCTCGACCTCTCCGACCTCGCCTTCCTCGACGTCGCCGGCGCGCGGGCGCTGACCCTCGCCGGGCGCGACCTCGCCGGCCGGGGCATCGCCCTGCGGCTGACCGGCGGGCGGCGGCACCTCCGCCGGCCCCTGGAGCTGTTCGACCTGGCGGTGTCCGGACGGTGACCCTGATGCGTCCCACCGGCGGCTGGGACGGGACCCACCTCGCCCACGAGGGCTTCGTCTTCTCCGACGACGCCTCGCTCGTCGAGCGGGTGGTGCCCTTCGTCCTGGAGGGCTTCCGCCGCGAGGAGCCGGTGCTGGTGGTGGCCGGCACCCGGGTCCGCTCGCTGCTCGCCGCGCACCTGGGCGCCGACCTGGGCCGCCTGGCGGCCTTCGACGCCGCGGAGACCTTCTGGCGTGGCGGCCACGGCACGCTGCACGCCTACGCCCGCGACCTGCGCGCGCTGCGCGCCCGCGCGCCGAGCTGGCGGCTGGCCGCCGAGCCGGTCTGGCTCGCCCGGGAGGAGGGGCGGGAGTGGAGCCGGTTCGAGGCGGTCGCCAACGACTGCCTGCACGACGTGCCGTACTACAGCCTGTGCCTGCACGACGCCCGGCAGGTGCCCGCCGACGTCCTGGCCGACGTGGCCCGCTCGCACCCGCTCACCTGGGACGGGACCGCGCCCGCGCCCCAGCCGGCCTACCAGGACCCGGCCGCCGTCGTCCGCGCGCTGCAGCCGCCGTGGACGGAGCGTCCCGGCGGGGCCGCCGTCACCCCGGTGACGGCGGCGGTGGCCGCCCGCCGCCGGCTGGCCGCGGCGGTCCCGGCCGGCCACAGCGCCCGGCGCGAGGACGTCGTGGCGGCCGGCCACGAGCTGGTGGTCAACGCGCTGCGGGTGGCGCCCGCCGCGGGGGTGGCGACCTGGACCGAGGGCGACGTGCTCGTCGTCGAGGTGTCCGACGACGGGCCGGGCCTGACCGACGAGACGCAGGGCTACGTGCCGCCCGACCCCGAGGAGGGGCCGCGGGGGATGTGGCTGGCGTGGAGCCTGGCCGACGACGCCGCCGTCCGCACCGGCCCGGCCGGCACCGCCGTGCGGCTGTTCTTCGGCCCCTGACCGGTCGTGCTCAGGTGTCGCGGCTCAGATGTCGCGGCGGGTGAACGACAGCGCGGCCAGCCCGCCGATGAGCAGCAGCCACACCACCACCCAGCCCAGGTAGGCCGGGCTCAGCGGGGCGATGGACAGGAACGGCGAGCCCTCGAAGCCGAACGCGCCGAGGGCCGTGGAGTCCTGGAAGGCGTGCATCGCGCCGCGCCACAGCCCGTCGGTGGGCAGCAGCACCCGCGACACCACCCCGACCCGGGCGACGCCGTCGTTGCCGATGACCTCCCCGACGCTGCCCACCACCCCGGCCACCCACGTGGCGCCGAACAGCCCGACGGCGACGATGCCCGACGCCATCGGCGAGATCGCGGTGGCCAGCAGCAGCGCCAGCGTCATCAGCACCGTCGTCTGCGCGGCGAGCAGCAGCAGCCCGGTGACCGGGTCCGGCGGCCAGTAGTCGACGGCCCACCGGACGACGAGGAACTGCGCGAACCCGGCGACGAGCACGTAGCCGGTGCCGAAGGCCACCAGCCCCAGCCACTTGCCGACCAGGACCGTGCTGCGGCGCACCGGGCGGGCGAGGATCGACAGCGCCTGGCCGGACTCGACCTCCCCGGACAGCGTCGGCCCGGCCAGGAAGGCGGTGCCGAGGGCGGCGATGAGGCTGTAGCCGAACATCACGAGGTTCAGCAGCTGGGAGGCGAACAGCCGGGCCTCGCCGCTGGTCAGCGCGCCGAACTCCGGGTCGACGGTGGCCAGCCGGGAGAAGCCCCACGCCGAGAGCGCCAGCAGCGCGACGGTGAGCGCCCCGAGGGCGCGCAGCACCTTGCGGCGGGCGGCCTCCCGCAGGGTCAGCCCGGCGAGCGTCAGGACCGTCACGCGTGCTCCTCCCTCAGGATGCCCAGCAGCCGCTCCTCGAGGCTGATCCGCACCGGCTCGACCGCGTGCACCTGCACGCCCAGGCCCACCAGGTCGGCGACCAGCCGGGGCACGGTGGCGCCGTCGTCGTCGGCGGGGAGGGCCACGGTGACCTCCGCGCCGGTGCGGCTGGTGGCGCCGGTGGCGGCCAGCCGGGCCTCGGCGGCGGGGGTGAGCCCGGTCAGGCGCAGCTTGAGCTCCCGCTGGCCGAGCAGCTCGGCCAGCGTGCCGGCGGCGGCGACCCGGCCGCGGTCGAGGATGACCACCCGGTCGCAGACCCGCTCGACCTCGCCGATCAGGTGCGAGTTGAGCAGCACCGCGACGCCGCGCTCGCGCAGCGACAGGACGGTGTCGCGGACGTCGACCCGCCCCAGCGGGTCCAGCGCGCTGGTCGGCTCGTCGAGCACGACCAGCTCGGGCCGGGCCACCAGCGCCACGGCCAGCCCCAGCCGCTGCTGCATGCCCTTGGAGAAGCCGCCCACCCGGTCACCGGCGCGCTCGGCGAGCCCGACGCGGGCCAGCACCTCGCGCTGCTCGGCGCCGGGGACGGCCGCGCCGGCCAGCCGCACGTGCAGCGCCAGCACCTCCGCCGCGCTCAGCCACGGCTGGTAGCGGAACAGCTCGGGCAGGTAGCCGACCCGCTCGCGGGCCCGCGGGTCGCGGCCGGGCCGGCCCAGCAGCAGCACCTCGCCGGCGTCGGGCCGCACCAGCCCGAGCAGCATCTTGATGACGCTGGTCTTGCCGGCGCCGTTGGGCCCGAGCAGGCCCACGACCTCGCCGCGGCCCACGGTGAACGAGACGCCGTCGACGGCGGTGCGCCGGCCGTACCGCTTGCGCAGTCCCGAGCACCACACCGCCGGGGACGGCGGCAGCTGCGCGAGCAGCTCCCGGCCGGCCCCAGCGACGTCCGTGGCGCTCCCGGTGCTCCTGGCGCTCCCGGTGCTCAGCTCAGCCCCCGCGCGACGGCGAGGACCTCGTCCTCGCCCAGCGAGCCGGCGACCGCGGTGACGACGCCGTCCTCGACCCACACGACGCCGGTCAGGGCGCCGTCGCGGCTGGCCAGCACCGTGGCCTCGGAGCCGTCGACGTCGGCGGTCGACGTCGTGGCCAGCTCGGCGGGCACGGGCAGGGGCAGGGTCGTGCCGTCGCCGCTGAAGCCCTGCAGCTGCGCGGCGAGGTCGGCGGGGAAGCCGGGCAGGGACAGCAGGTAGTCGCGGGCGGTGTCGAACGGGACGCCGGAGGCGTAGGCGGTGGGCGCGGTGGCCCGGCCGACGACGAGCGCGGGCACCCCGCGGGCCTCGGCCCAGACCGCCGCCACCCCGGGACCGGCCTGCAGCCGGAACGTGGCGCCGTCGAGACCGGGCGGCGGGGGCGGGAGCGTCTCGCCGGCCGCGGCGGCGGCCTGCGCGGCCCGGTCGGTGGAGAAGGTGAACTCCGCGACGGCCTGGCCGCCGACGGTGTAGCGCGGCCCGCCGGTCACGCCGGCGGGCAGCGCGTCGACCTGCGGCACGTCGAGGCCGGTGGCCTGCTCCGCGGCGTTGGCGTCGGGGACCTCGCGGACGTCGGGGTCGGAGACGACCACCAGCTCGCCGTAGGCCGACAGGTCCGGCAGCGCGACCAGGTCGGTGCTGGTCACCGGGACGGCGGCGACCTCCTCGGTGCGGAACACCTGCAGCCAGTCGGCGGCCGCGGCCGCGCCGGCGCCGCCGAGGACGACGACCACGCCGAACGCGGCGACGACGGGGCTGCGCAGCGCGGCGCGCCAGCGGCCGGGCCGGGCCGGGGCGGGCGCGGGTGCGCGGCCGCGGGTGTCGGCGTCGACGGCGGCCGACAGCCGCCGCCAGGCACCGTCGACGTCGGGGGCGGTCGCCGGGGTGAGGGCGGCACCGGCGGTGGCGGCGTCGGCGCGGGCCCCGGCCAGGCCGTCGAGGCACACCGCGCAGCCTGCGACGTGCGCGCGGTCGGCGTCGGGGACCCCGGCGGGCTCGTCGACGAGCCGGCGCAGGGTGCCGGCGGTGGGGTGGCGGTCAGCGAACAGGGGCACGGCGGGTCAACTCCTCGCGAAGGGCGGACTCGGCGCGCCGCACGGTGGTGCCGACGCTGCCGGGGGAGAGGTCGAGGGCGGCGGCCACGTCGGCGTAGGACAGGCCGCTGTGGCGCAGGACGAGGGCGACGGCCTGCCGGCGGGGGAGCCGGGCGAGCGCGGCCCGCACCCGGCTGCGCTCCTCGCGGACCAGGACGTCGTCGGCGACGTCGGGGACGGGCCGGTGGCCGTCGGCGGCGGCCTCCTCCCGGGCGGCGCGGCGGCGGCCCGAGCGGAGGTGGTTGAGCGCGGTGTGCGCCGCGGCGACGGCGAGCCAGCCCGGTGCCTCCGCGGCCGGCACCGCCGAGCGGGCGAAGGAGAGGAACACCTCCTGGGCGACGTCCTCGGCCTCGTCCCGGGAGCCGAGCACGCGGGCGGCGACGGCGACCACCGCCGGGTAGCCGCTGCGGAAGACCTGCTCGAGGTCGGCCCGGACGGCGCCCCGCTCGCCTGCCACGGCACCGTCCCCCCGGCCCGGGCGCCCGCGTGCCGTCCCGCGCGTCACCGCGGTCCCGAGCGCGGCCACCGGTGCCTGCCTCACGACGTCCACACCCCTACAGCACCGCCGGGCCGGCGGATGTGACACCGGCGCCGCCGCGGGGTGGCCGCCGCCGTCGGCTCAGCCCGGCACGGCCTCGACGACGGCCATCATGCCGCCGTCCTCGTGGTCGCTGATGTGGCAGTGGGCCAGCGTGCGGCCCGGGAAGTCGGTGAAGGGGATGCGGACGGTCAGCTCACCGCCGGCGCGGACGAGCACGACGTCCTGCCGCTCGACCGCCGTCACCGGGCGGCCGTCCTCGGCGACCACCTGCACCGGCCACACGTGCAGGTGCATCGGGTGGTCCATGCCCGAACGGTTCACCCAGGTCCACTCCTCGACCGTGCCGAGCCGGACGACGTGGTCGGTGCGGGCCGGGTCGAAGGAGCGGCCGTCGATCGAGGCGATGGCGTGACCGGTGTCGCCGGCACCGCCGCCGGCGCCGCCGCCGGCGCCGTCGTGCCCCTCGTGCCCGTCGCCGGCCCGGCCGCCCGGTGCACCCATCGCGAGCACCAGCCGGCGGCGCGCCACCGGCTCGACCGCGCGCAGGTCCGCCGGCGGCGCGGCGGGCGGCACCGGGGGGAGGGCGGGGACGGCGGCACCGCCGACCTGCAGGGTGGCCAGCACGCCGGGGGCCGCCGACGGCCCGTCGCCGCGCCGCACCCGGGGGAAGGGCAGCCCGGTGAGCTGGCTGGTGCCCGCGGTGGTGGTGACCAGCAGGTCGGCCCGGCCGCCGGGGAGGACGTCGACCTGCTCGACCGGCCGCGGCTCGGGCAGGCGGCCGCCGTCGACGGCCAGCAGGGCCAGCTGCTGCCCGTCGAGCCGCAGCCGCAGGAAGCGCGACGCGCACGCGTTGACGACCCGCCACCGCTCCCGCGCCCCGGGCGGCGCGCTCAGCACCGGCCGCAGCTGCCCGTCGACCAGCACCAGCTCGCCCTCCCGGCCGCGGAAGCGCTCCGCCGTCGAGACGGCCACCGGGCGCCCGGACCCGTCGAGGGTGGTGTCGGACACGACGAGCACCCGGTCGCGGGTGACCGGCACCTCCTCGGGGTCCTCGACGACGACCGCGCCGAAGAGGCCGCCCCACAGCTGGTCGGTGACCAGGTGGTGCTCGTGCGGGTGGTACCAGTAGGTGCCCGGCGGGTGGTCGGCGGGCACCGCGATGTCGTAGTCGAAGGTCTCCCCGGGCAGCAGGTGCACGGTGAGGGTGTTGTCGGCGTTGCCCGAGGGCGAGACGTGCAGGCCGTGGGTGTGCAGGTTGGTCGGCACGGCGAGGCGGTTGACCAGCTGGACCTGCAGCCGGTCGCCGGGGCGCAGCCGCAGGGTCGGCCCGGGCACGGTGCCGGCGTAGGTGAGCAGTCGCGCCCGCCGGCCGGCCACGGTCACCGTGGTCTCGGCGACCTCCAGCCGGGTGCGCAGCACCCCGTTCTCGCTGGCCAGCGTCGGCGGCTCGGCCAGCGGGTCCCCGTCGGCGGGCGCCGGGCCGCCGGGGTTGGTGGGGCGCGCCCAGGCGGTGCCGCCCAGCGAGGCGCCGAGCAGGCCGAGGCCGCCGAGCTGCAGGGCGCGGCGGCGGGTCAGCCGCAGGGGGCCGCCCGGCGGCGCGAGGGCGGGGGCGGGACGGCCCTGGGGAGTGTCGGTCATGGCCGCGCCCTCCGGGTGGTCGCGGAGGCGTCCCGGCCGGGCCGGGACGCGGCGGGACCCGGTGCGCGGGGGACCGCCGGGGCCCCGCCGGCGCCGGTGGCCGTCGGCTTCGGCGTGGTGCCGGATGCTAGCCCCGGGGACGGCCGTCCGGCAGGCGCCGCCGCCCCGGGAGCGGGGTCAGCGGAGCCGGGTCAGCGGGGCTCGAACAGGACCACCTCGTCGGGCCGGGTCGTGAACGGGTTGGCCCACGCCGAGGCCGTGCCGGTGATCGGCTGGGCGTCGGTGACCACCACGTGCGGCGGGCCGGGGTAGATGGCGAGCACCCGGGCGGGGTCGGTGAGCGTCTCGGTGCGCTCGACGAGCTCGCCGCGCCGCAGCGACGACGTCGTGCGCTCCCCGCGCAGCTCCTCGCCGACCCGCGCCACCCACCGGGCGCCGTCCTGGGTGAACCCGATCGACCGCACCCGCGCACCCGGGGGCGCGGGCTCGCAGCCGGCGAACTCGGCCAGCGCCTCGTACAGCCGCTCGGCCTGGTCGTCGTCGGTGGCGCGGGGGAGGAAGAAGGTGGTCACGCCGGCGATCCTGCCCGCCGGCACCGACGGTCCCGGGTCAGCCCGCCCGCTCGGCGGCCAGGCCGGCGAAGGTGGTCCGCAGCTCGCGCTTGAGGATCTTCCCGCTGGCGTTCTTGGGCAGGGCGTCGACGACGGTCACGTGCCGCGGCGTCTTGAAGCCCGCCAGCCGCTCCCGGCAGAAGGCGACGAGCTCGTCGGGGTCGGCCCGCTGCCCCTCCCGCACGACGACGGCGGCGGCCACGGCCTCGATCCACCGCGGGTGCGGGATGCCGAAGACGGCGACCTCCGCGACCGCGGGGTGCTGGTAGAGCACCTCCTCGACCTCCCGGCTGGCGACGTTCTCCCCGCCGGTCTTGATGACGTCCTTCTTGCGGTCGACGATCGTGGTGTAGCCGTCGGCGTCCATGACGCCGAGGTCGCCGCTGTGGAACCAGCCGTCGCGGAAGGCCTCGGCGGTCTTGTCCGGGTCGTTCCAGTAGCCGGCGGTGGCGTGCGGGCTGCGGTGCACGATCTCGCCCTCGACGCCGGGGCCCACCGGCTCGCCGAGGTCGTCGACGATCCGCGTCTCGCTGTTGATCACCGCGGTGCCGGCCGAGCCGGGCTTGCGCAGCTGGTCCTCCGGGGACAGCACCAGCGCCAGCGCCGACATCTCCGTCTGCCCGTAGAAGTTGAACAGCGCCATGCCCGGCAGCCGGCGGCGCAGCTCCTCCACCACGGCCACCGGCATGATCGACGCGCCGTAGTAGCCCTTGGCCAGCGAGGACAGGTCGCGGCGGTCGAGGTCGGGGGAGCGCAGCAGCCCGATCCACACCGTCGGCGGGCAGAACAGGCTGGTGATCCGCTCCCGCTCGATCGCGGCCAGGACGGCGGCGGGGTCGGGGCCCTCGAGGACGACGTTGGTGCCGCCCAGGTACAGGTTGGGGTTGAGGAAGCAGTGCTGGGCGGCGACGTGGAACAGCGGCAGCGCGTGCAGGGCGACGTCGTCGGCCGCGTACCGGCCGCCCACGATGCAGCTGACGTACTGGGTGATCAGGCTGCGGCTGGTCATCGCCACGCCCTTGGGGCGGGACTCGGTGCCGCTGGTGTACATCAGCTGCAGGACGTCGTCGTCGGCCACCGGCACCTGCGGGGGAGTGTCGTCGGGGTGCGCCGCCCAGGTCTCGTACGCCTCCCAGCCCTCGGGCGGCTGCCCGCCGCCCAGGACGCCGCGGACCCGCACCCCGTCGGCCCGCCCGGCAAGGTCGATCGCCTCCCGCGCGACCGGCAGCAGCGCGGCCTCGGCGACCACGCCGACGGCCTCGGCGTGCCCGAGGATGTAGGCCACCTCGGCGGCCTGCAGCATGAAGTTCACCGGGACGGCGACGGCGCCGAGGCGGGCCAGGGCGAAGGTCAGCACGACGTAGCCGTCGTCGTTGTGCGACAGCAGCGCCACCCGGTCGCCCCGGCCGATCCCGCGCGCGGTCAGGGCGTTGGCGGTGCGGTCGACGACGGTGTCGAGCTCGGCGTAGGTGTGGCTGCGGTCGCGGAAGCGCAGCGCCGTCTTCCCCGGGGTGCGCGCGGCCGAGCGGTGCAGCAGGTCGCCCAGGGCGTGCCGGCGGGCCCGCGCGATGGTGCCGGTGAGGTCGTCGTCGAACACGGGAGCTCCTTGTGTCCGGGTGGTGTCCGGGGTGGGTCCGGGGTCGGTCCGGGTCGGTCCGGGGTGCCGGGTGTAGCAGCCGCCGGCACCCGGCGTCGAGAGGTCCCGGAGGCCCCCGCGGGAGTGGCGCCGGACCACCCGATCGAGCAGAACCGCGCCGACCCGTATCACCGAGTGGTCACGGTCGCGCCCGTCCGGGCGGCCCCGCCTTGACCTGCCGCCTATCGTTCCGCCGCATGTGGGACACATCACTCCCGGTAGCCCCGTGCTGAGCATCGACTCACTGCGCGTCACCTACGGCGGCGCGGTGGAGGCGGTCCGCGGCGTGTCCATGGAGGTCCGCGACGGCTCGGTCGTCGCCGTCCTGGGGAGCAACGGGGCCGGCAAGAGCACGCTGCTGCGCACGATCTCCGGCACGCTGCGGCTGCACAGGGGGCGCGTCGACGAGGGCACGGTGCGCTTCGAGGACTCCGACCTCACCCGCCGCGACGCGGGCCAGATCGTCCGCCGGGGCGTGGTGCAGGTCCCCGAGGGACGGCGGATCTTCGGGCGGCTCACCGTCGAGGAGAACCTGCGCGCCGGGGGGATGGGCAACCGCGACCGCGCCGCCAAGGCCAAGGCGGTCACCCGCGTGCACGACCTCTTCCCGGTGCTGCGCGAGCGGGCCGGGCAGCGCGCCGGGCTGCTCTCGGGCGGCGAGCAGCAGATGCTGGCCATCGGCCGGGCCCTCATGGCCAGCCCCCGGCTGCTGCTGCTCGACGAGCCCTCCCTGGGCCTGGCGCCCCGCGTCATCGGCCAGATCGGCGAGGTGGTCGCCGAGATCAACCGCCAGGGGACGGCGGTGCTGCTGGTGGAGCAGAACGCGACCATGGCCCTCGGCGTCGCCCACCACGCCTACGTCCTCGACGTCGGCCGGGTGTCGCTGTCCGGGGACGCGCGCGAGCTGGCCCAGACCGACGAGGTGCAGCGGCTCTACCTCGGCCACACCGGTGAGGACGGGCCGGTGCACCGCGCCGAGCAGGCGCCCCGGCGCACCCTGTCGCGGTGGACGGCGTGAGCGGCGCGCACCCGGCCGGCGCGCAGGCCCGCGACACCGCGACACGGTCCGACGTCCCGCCGGTCGAGGTCGACGGCGTCAGCGTCGCCTTCGGCGCCATCAAGGCCCTCAACGACGTCTCCTTCACCGTCGCCCCCGGCACCATCCACGCCGTCATCGGCCCCAACGGCGCGGGCAAGTCGACGCTGTTCAACGTGCTCTCCGGTGTCTACCGGGCCACCG
Organism: Geodermatophilus sp. SYSU D00814; assembly: GCF_054050055.1. NCBI lineage: Bacteria > Bacillati > Actinomycetota > Actinomycetes > Geodermatophilales > Geodermatophilaceae > Geodermatophilus > Geodermatophilus sp. SYSU D00814. The sequence continues at coordinate 26,102 of NZ_JBJGYP010000022.1, read as the reverse complement.
CGGGGGAGGTCCGGTTCGGGGACGCGCGACTGAGCGCGATGCGGCCGTTCCAGATCGCCGGCGTCGGCGTGGCCCGCGCGTTCCAGAACATCGCGCTGTCCGGCGCGCAGACCGTCGCCGAGAACCTCATGCTCGGCCGCCACCACCTGACGAAGGCCGGCTTCCTCTCCTCCGGCCTGCGGCTGCCGCGCGCCACCCGCGAGGGGAGGGTGCACGGCGAGCGGATCCGCGAGATCGCCGAGTTCCTCGACCTCGGGGACAAGTTGCACACCCCGGTCGGCGTGCTGTCCTACGGCGACCAGAAGCGGGTCGAGGTCGCCCGCGCGCTGTGCATCGAGCCGCGGCTGCTGCTGCTCGACGAGCCGGTCGCCGGCATGAACGCCCAGGAGACCGACCGGATGGCCGACTCCATCCGCGAGATCCGCGCGGCCCTGGGCATCTCGGTGATCCTCGTCGAGCACGACATGGGGATGGTGATGTCGCTGGCCGACCGGGTGACCGTCCTCGACTTCGGCCGGCGCATCGCCGACGGCACCCCCGCGCAGGTGCAGTCCGACCCCGAGGTCATCCGCGCCTACCTCGGCTCGGGCACCGAGGACAACCCGGCCGACGCGGTCGCCGCAGCCCACACCCCCGAGCCGACGGAGCGCCAGCCGTGACCCAGTTCCTGTCCCTGCTGCTCAACGGCATCTCGCTGGGCGCGATCTACGCGCTCATCGCCCTGGGCTTCGTGATCATCTTCAAGGCCAGCGAGGTCGTCAGCTTCACCCACGGCTCGCTGCTGCTGCTCGCCGCCTACACGATGGCCCGGCTCGCCGACCCGATCGGCTTCTTCCCCGCCGTGCTCGTCGGGATCCTCGTCACCGCGCTCGCGGCGTTCCTCATCGAGCGGCTGGTCATCAACCGGCTGCGCGGCGCCCCGGTGATCAGCCTGGCCATCGTCACCATCGGCGTCGACATCATCCTGCTCACCGAGCTCATCCGGCGGATCGGCCCGGACATCCTCAACGTCCCGCACCCGTGGGGCGGGGACTCGGTGCGCATCGGCGGCGTCGGCATCAGCGAGAACCGGCTGATCGCGATGGGCGTCGCCGGGGTCCTGATCATCGCGTTCTTCGTCGCCTTCAAGTACTCCAGCTGGGGCGTGGCGATGCGCGCCTCGGCCGAGGACGGCGAGGCCGCCGCGCTCATGGGCATCCGGCAGGGCCGGGTCTCCGCGCTGGCCTGGATCGTCGCCGGCGTCCTCGCCGCCGTGGCCGCGCTGTTCCTCGTCGGCGCCCCCACCCCCGGGGTGAGCGCGGCGGCCTACACCGTCGCGCTGCGCGCCTTCCCCGCGGCGATCCTCGGCGGCCTGGACTCCACCGGCGGCGCCCTGGTGGGCGGCCTGCTCATCGGCATCACCGAGGCGATGGCGGCCGGCTACCAGGACCAGCTGTCCTTCCTCGGCCGCGGGTTCGGCGAGGTCGCCCCCTACGTCGTCATGATCATCGTGCTGCTGGTCCGCCCCTCCGGCCTGTTCGGGACCAAGGAGCTGACACGTGTCTGACACCCTCTCCGCCCCGGCCGGCGCCACCCGCAGGACACCCTCGGCGGACGCGTCCGGCCAGGCCCGCTCGCCGATGCGCTTCCTCAAGCCGCTGCTGCTCGTGGCCGCCCTCGTCGTCCTGCTGGTGCTCCCGCTCTACGTCGAGGAGTTCTGGCTGCGCACCGGGTTCGCCGTCGCGGGGGCCATCGTGGGCGCGATCGGGCTGAACCTGCTGGTCGGCACCACCGGCCAGCTGTCCTTGGCGCACGCATTCTTCCTCGCCGTCGGCGCGGTCAGCTACACCTACATCTCCGGGGAGTCCGGCGGTCTGGGCACCCGGGCGTCGCTGCGCGGGCTGGAGCTGCCGCCGATCGTCGGCATGGTCGTCGGCGTGCTGCTCGCCGGCGTCGCCGGGCTGCTGTTCAGCCCGATCGCGGCGCGGCTGCGCGGCATCTACCTCGGCGTCGCCTCGCTCGGCCTGGTGTTCATCGGCGTGCACGTGCTCAACACCTGGACCCCGGTCACCGGCGGGTTCAACGGCCGCTCGGTGCCGGAGTTCTCGCTGTTCGGGTTCACCTTCGGCAACAGCGACCCGCAGCTGTTCGTCCTCGGCGTCCCCTACCGGGAGGCCGAGCGGCTCTGGTACCTGGGCATCGTCCTGGCGCTGGCCGCCTACCTGTTCGCCCGCAACCTGCTGCGCAGCCGCCCGGGGCGGGCGCTGCAGACCCTGCGCGACAGCGAGGTCGCCGCCTCCGTCATGGGCGTCAACGTGCAGGCCTACAAGGCGCGGGTGTTCCTCGTCAGCTCCATGTACGCCGGGCTGTCGGGCGTCATGTACGCGCTGTCGATCGGCAGCATCGCGCCGGAGTCCTTCGGGCTGACCGTCTCGATCCTCTACCTGGCGATGATCGTCCTCGGGGGGCTCGGCTCGGTGGCCGGCGCGGCCCTGGGCGCGGCGTTCGTGACCGCCCTGCCGCTGGTGTTCCAGCAGTTCGCCGACGTCCTGCCGCTGGTCAGCGCCCCCGGCGAGGGCGGCATCTCCGCCGGCATCGCCGCGCGCTACCTGTTCGGCCTGGCGATCGTCCTGGTCATCCTCTTCGAGCCCGGCGGCCTGGCCGGGTTCGCCAACCGCTTCCGCCACCGGGGTCGCAGACCCGGCCGCGGATCACCGGGCGCCTCCCCGCGCTCGTCCGGCGGCCCCTCCCCGGGCGCCGGCCCCGGCACCACCGTCCCGTCCGATCCACCAGCGCAAGGGAGCAGCACCAGATGAGAGCAGGTAAGCGTCTGCGGGGGGCCACCGTCCTGGCCGCCGTCGCCGTGGTCGCGGTCAGCGGCTGCAGCACCCGGGCCGAGGACAGCGGCGGCGGCGGTGGCGGCGGCGGGGGCGGAGGCGGCGAGGACGTCGCCACCGACGTCGGCGTCGAGGGCACCACCATCCGGCTCGGCGTGCTGACCGACCTGACCGGCGTCTTCGCCGCGCTGGGCACGGACATCACCAACGGCAACACGCTGTACTGGCAGGACAACCAGGTCTGCGACACCTACGACGTCGAGCTCGACGTCCAGGACACGAACTACGTGCCGCAGAACGGCGTGCAGCTCTACAGCGCCATGGAGCCCAACGTCCTGGCGATGCAGCAGACCATCGGGTCGCCGATCAACACCGCGCTCGCGCCGGAGTACGAGGCCGACCAGATCGTCAACTTCCCGTCGGCGTGGGCGCGCACGCTCACCGAGATCCCCGGCACCGGCGTGCTGGGGGCCACCTACGACGTCGAGATCGCCAACGGCTACCAGTACCTCTTCGACCAGGGGCTGCTGCAGGACGGCGCCACCGTCGGGCACATCTACTTCGAGGGCGAGTACGGGGAGAACGGCCTGGCCGGCACCCGCGCGGTCGCGGAGGCCCGCGGGCTCAACGTGATCGAGGCGCAGATCAAGTCCACCGACCAGGACATGTCCGCGCAGGTCACCCAGTTCGCCGCCGAGGGCGTCGACGCGATCGTGCTGACCGTCGCGCCCGCCCAGACCGCCTCGGCGGCCGCGGTGGCGCAGGCGGCCGGCCTCGACGTGCCGATCCTGGGCAGCAACCCGGTGTTCGCGCCGGGTCTGCTGCAGGGCCCCTCGGCGCAGTGGCTCAAGGACCACCTGTACGTGGCCTCGCCGATCACCGCCTGGCAGGCCCAGCCCGAGCTGCTCGAGCAGTACGAGGCCGCCTACCCCAACACCACGCCCAGCCTGGGCGCGATCTTCGGGTACGCGATGGGCGACGTCATGAACCAGGTGCTCGACTCGGCCTGCGAGAGCGGCGACCTCACCCGCGAGGGCGTCACCGCCGCCTTCTCGGAGCTCTCCGACGTCGACACCGGTGGCCTGCTGGTGCCGATCAACGCGTTCGAGACGGGGGTGTCGCCGAGCACGGAGAGCTTCATCCTGCGCCCGGCCGACGCACCCGGCGGCGCCGAGGTCGTCCAGGAGGCCTTCGAGGGCGAGCTGGCCGCCGACCTCGCCGGCGGCGAGTAGCGAGAGGACCCCCCTGCCACCCGCCGTTCGCAGGCCCGCGGCGGGTCCCTGCAGGCGGGCCGTTCCAGCAGCTCACCACCGGCGCCCCTCTCTCCGGGGAGGGGCGCCGGTGGCGTGTCCGGGACCCGTCAGCGCAGGACGGGCAGCTCCAGCCGGGACGGGTGCGCCGCGTCGTGGAACACCGTGAACCCGCACGGCCGGCCGGTGGTCGCCGTGGCGAACGGCTCTCCGGTGCCGGGGTTGCGCGCGAACCGGGGGAACGCGCCCCCGGCGACCTGCACCCGCAGCCGGTGCCCGGCTCGGAAGCGGTAGGCGGTGGGGAACAGCTCGACGTCGACGGCGAGCACCCCGTCGGCCCCGACGGAGACGTCGGCGGCCGGGACGCTGCCCGGGTCCAGCCGGCGGATGCCGTCGACGACGTTGCGCGAGACCCCCGCCGGGTCGACGTCGCACAGCCGGACGACCAGGTCGGCGTGCGGCAGCTCGGGGCGCACGTGGACGCGGGCGCGCACGTGCCCGACGACGTCGACGTCGCCGTCGAGCACCGGGCCGGTGAAGACCAGCACGTCGTCGCGGGCCTCGACGGCGTGCTGGTCGGCCTGCTTGCCCGGCCGCTCGAGCAGCGGGCCGCCGGCGCTCGGCGTGGGGTCGGCGGGGTCGTGGGTGAACCGGCTGGGCGGCCCGTCACCCGTCTCGTCACCCGTCTCGTCGCCCGTCTCGTCGCCGGTGTCGGCGGTCAGCCCGCCGCCGGCGCGCAGGTGGTGGTGCACCGGCCGGCTGCCCGGCGGCGGCCAGGTCGGCGACTCCAGCCAGGTCCCGGCCTGCTGCAGGTACAGCCGCACCGGCGCCCCCCGCGGTGCCGGGCCGCCGTGGAGGTGGTGGTCGAGCCAGGTCACGTCGCTGCGCAGCGCCGCCCGCAGCTCGCCGGGCTCGCCGTGGATCCACGGGCCGACGACGACCCGCGCCGGGACGCCGGCGGCGTGCAGCCGGGTGACGTCGGCGAGCTGCGCGGCGGCGAAGAGGTCCCACCAGCCGGTGACCATGCTGACCGGGGGCATGCGGGTGAGGTCGGCGCGGTCGTGGTCGGCGACGTCCCAGAACGGGTCGCCGGGGGCGGCGTGCGCGGTGAAGTCGCGCCAGAAGGGCACCGGCGCGCCGACCGCGGCGGTGTCGGCGGCCTGCAGCGGCAGCAGCCGCAGCGCCCGCTCCACGCGGGCCCGCAGCAGGGGCCGCAGCAGCGGTGCGGGCAGCCCGCCGGTCTCCTGCCGGCCGATGGCCACCGACCACCGCAGCGCGTTCTCCAGGCCGGGGGCGCCGTGGTCGTAGAAGGCCGCCGTGATCCGCGCGGCGGTGACGTGCGGGGAGACGGCCACCAGCGGCGGGTCGGCGTAGGGCGCCACCGCCCACTGGGTGTGGCCGAAGTAGCTCGCGCCGGTCATCGCCACCCGGCCGTCGCACCACGGCTGCGCCCGCAGCCAGGCGAGGGTGGCCAGGCCGTCGTCGTGCTCGGTGGTGAACGGCCGGAAGTGCCCGCCGGAGCCGAAGGTGCCGCGGGTGGACTGCACGAACACCTGGAACCCGCGCCGGGCGTAGGGCGCGGCGAAGGCGTGCGCGAACACCCCCGCCCGGCCGTAGGGCAGCCGGACCAGCACGACCGGCAGCGGGCCGGCCGCGGCCGCGGGGCGGTAGTGGTCACCCAGCAGCGTCACCCCGTCGGGCATCGGGACGGCGACGTCGCGCTCCACGGTGTACGCCGTCGCCCGCAGCGGCAGGCCCAGCGCCGCGTCGGCCAGCAACCCGCCCAGCCTGCCCAGTGCGCCCACGCCCGTCCTCCCGCCGCCCGACCCGGTCACCGTGCCCTCGCTCACCGTGCCAGGGCCGCCCGGCGGGTGCCCGCTCACCGCATGGGGCGGGGCGGTGGCACCGGCTCCTCGATCCGGTCCCAGCTGTGGTGGCTGTAGACGGTCTTGTTGCCGCGGGCGTCGTAGACGACGAGGTGGCCGGTGGCGGTGAAGCTGAACCGGGCGGCGTCGTCGTAGCGGAGCACCTCGCCGTCGGTCCGGTGCAGGTCGAAGGCCATGCCGGAGCGTGGCACGACCGCCCGCGTCGCGCAGCGATGAGAACCGGCGCCGGCGGCGGTCTCCCTCCCCGACCCGCACGCGAGGACCGACCGCCCCGGAGGCCGCCATGACCACCCCCACCCGCGAGATCCGCACCCAGCTCCTCGACGTCCCCGGTGCGGAGCTCACCTACGACGTCCGGCCCGCCGCGCCGGGCAGCCCCGATGCGCCGGTCCTGCTGCTGGTCGGCTCGCCGATGGGCGCGGCCGGGTTCACCACGCTGGCCGAGTACTTCCCCGACCGCACGGTGGTCACCTACGACCCGCGCGGCGTGGAGCGCAGCCGGCGCACCGACGGCGCGGCGCAGAGCACGCCGGAGGAGCACGCCGACGACCTCGCCCGCGTGCTCGAGGCGGTCGGCGGCGGGCCGGCCGACGTGTTCGCCAGCAGCGGCGGGGCGGTCAACGCCCTCGAGCTCGTCGTCGCCCGCCCGGAGCTGGTGGGCACCCTGGTGGCGCACGAGCCGCCGTCGCTCGCGGTGCTGCCGGACCGGGCGGAGGCCTCCTCGGCCACCCGCGCGGTCGCCGAGGCCTACCGGCGCGACGGCTGGGCGGCGGGCATGGCGGGGTTCATCCGGCTGGTGGCCCACCGCGGCCTCGTCCCCGCCGACCTGGGGCCGCTCCCCGACCCCGCGACCTTCGGCCTGCCGGCCGGCGACGACGGCTCCCGCGACGACGTGCTGCTCGGGCAGAACCTGCTCACCTGCACCCACCACGAGCACGACGTCGCCGCGCTGCGGGCCGCGCCGACCCGGGTGGTCATCGCCGTCGGCGCCACGTCCGACGGCGAGCTCGCCCACCGGGCCGGGGAGGGCGTGGCGCAGCGGCTGGGGACGGCGCCGGTGGTCCTCCCGGGTGGCCACGACGGCTTCCTGGGCGGTGAGTACGGGCAGACCGGCGAGCCCGAGGCGTTCGCGGCGGCGCTGCGCCGGGTGCTCGACGCCGCGGCCTGACCGCCGTCGTCCCCAGGCGCGTTCCGTGCACGGAGCGCGCCGGCCGGGCGCGCCGGGTCGCGTCGCGTGCACACGACGCGACCCGGCGCGGCGGGTCACTCGGCCGCGGGCGGCGGCGGAGAGTCGGGGCCCTCGGCGAGCAGCAGGTACAGCGCGCGCCGGGCCTGGGCCAGCACGTCGGCCGCGGCGGTCAGCTGGGCCTCGGTGCCGGTGCGGGCCACCTGCCGGACCGCGCCGTGCAGCTCGTCGAGCAGCCCGCGCAGGTCGGCCCCGGGCGCACCGGCGGCGGCGCCGGCGAACGGGTCGGTGCCGGCGGTGCGCAGCTCCTCGACGGCGGCGCGGCCGGCGTCGGTGAGCGTGGCCAGCTTGCGGCCTGCCTCGGCGGTCACGGTGACCAGCCCCTCGTCCTCGAGCTGGGCGAGGGTCGGGTAGATCGCGCCCGGGCTGGGCGTCCAGCGCCCGCCGCTGCGCTCGCCGATGGCGTGCATGAGCTGGTAGCCGTGCATCGGCTGCTCGGCCAGCAGCAGCAGGACGGCGGCGCGGACGTCGCCGCGCGGCACCCGCCCGCGGCCCCAGCCGCGGCGGCGGTGACGGGCGGCCGGGTCGAAGCCTGGGCCGAACCCGAACCCGAAGCCGGGGCCGGGGCCGAACCCGGGGCCGAAGCCCGGACCGGGTCCGGGGCCGGGCCCGCCGGGGCCGGGTCCGAAGGCGGCGAAGGGGCCGTGGTGGCGGTGGGTGTGGCCGTGGCCGGAACGGGGGCCGGGTCGCCAGCCCTCGAAGCGGGGATCGTCGTGCACGGTCGGTCCTCTCGGTGGGTCGATGCGTCCTCCAGACGTATCGGATGACAGTAACGATACATCGCTATGCATCGGTCGTCACGGTGTCCAGGCTCGTCGCCGCGATGGCCTGCACCGCGGCCTCGCCCAGTGCGTCGACCTCGGCGGCCAGCGCGCGCAGCGCGACCGGCTCCCCGGAGCGCAGCAGCGCGGCGAGACGGTGGGCGACCAGGCCGACCCGGCCGGCGGCGGGGGTCCCGGCGTCGACGGCGGGCGGGGGGTCGAGCGACCAGGGCTCGGCGATCTCGGCGCTCAGCGCGGGCAGCCGGCGCAGCAGCGCGGCGCACCCGGCGGCCAGCCGCCACCAGGTGCCGATCCGCAGCGCCGCCGGCGCCGACCCGGCCGCGGCCGCCCAGCGCAGCAGGCGCACCACCTCGCCCCAGACGACGTCGGAGACCACGTCGCGCACCGGGCCGCCGCCGGGCGAGCGGCGGGCCAGCACCAGCGCGCGGGTGGTGTCGGGGTCGAACAGCCAGCGGTCGGTGGCGCCGTCCATGCCCGGACGCTGGCCGCCCGGGCTGTCGCCGGCCTGGGCGGCACCTGGGGGATCGCTGGACGGTTCAGTCGACCGCGGCGCGCACCGCGGCGGCGGCGGTGTCGAGCGCGGCCCGTGCCCGGCCCCAGGACGTCGCCGCCGGGAAGTCGCCGAGCAGCGCCACCACCTCCCCGCCGGGCAGGACCCCCGCCGAGTGCAGCTGCCGGCTGCGGTCCACGCAGCACATCCAGCCCTGCTTGGCCGCCACCGTCCCGGCCGCCCCGCCGGCCAGCAGCCCGAACCGCTGGTCGAACCCGTCGGTGCCGGTCGCGGAGGTGGCCCGCATCCACCCGAGCAGGGTGGCCGCCGGGCCCGGGCCGAGGGTGGTGGCCAGCCCGGACAGCAGGGCGGCGACGTCGGCCGCGCTGGTGGTCGCCTCGCCCCACCGCCCGGCGACGGCGGGAGGAGCGGTGGCTCCCAGGCCGGCCTCGGTCACGACCGCGCCGACCAGGGCCGCGCCGTCCCACCGGTCCCACAGCAGGCTGGTCGCGGCGTCGTCGGAGCGCACCACGGCCCGTTCCATCAGCGAGCGGTCGAGGTCGGTGAGCACGACCTCGCCCCGCGCCTGCAGCTCCAGCAGCCGCCCGACGACGAGCAGCTTCACCAGCGAGGCGCTGTAGACGGCGTCACCGGCGCCCGCCGAGGAGACCAGCGGGGTCCCGTCGGCCGCCACGACCACCAGGTCGATCGACCCGCCCGCGGCCGCGGCCGCCGCCTGCACCTCGGCCAGCAGCGCGGCGGCGTCCACCGCCGCCGGCGGCGGGGTCGGTGCGGCCGGGACGGGCGGCCCGGCCACCGCGACAGCCGGTCGGGCGGGCACCTCCGCGGCGGCTGCCACGGACGCGGGGTCACCGGCCCCGCCGTCCCGGACCCCCGCCGAGCCGATCGCCAGCACGAACGCCAGCACGACCGGCACCGCCGCGGTGACCAGGCGCGATCCGCTCACGCCACCAGCGTGCACCGCGCGGCGGGGATCCGGGTGGACGGCGCGGTGCGGCCTCCACCGATGCGGTGACGCCCGTGCGTCGCGGGCCCTTGCCCGGCCGCCGGGTGGAGAGCACCCTCGGGGGGACGGCAGGGCCACGTCATCGGGAACACGTCATCGGGAACACGTCATCGGGAACACGCCGCCGGGAGCACGCCGCCGGGAGCACGCCGCTGGGAGGTCGCCGTGGAGGCACGCGTCGGGGACCGGATCGTCGTCCGGTCCACACACCAGGGAGAGCCGGAGCGCACCGGCCGGGTGCTGGAGGTCCGGGGCGAGCGCGGGGCGCCGCCCTACGTCGTCCAGTGGGACTCCGACGGCCACACCGGGGTGTTCATCCCCGCCGGGACCTGCTCGGTGGTGCCGGAGCCGGCGGCCGGCTGAGCGCCTCCCGGGAGCGGGCACACAGTCCCGCCACGGCCGGCTGACAGGCAGGTCACAGGAAACTGCCCGACGCTCGCAGGCGACGGCCGGAGGAGCCGGCCGCCCGAGGCGAGGAGTGTCCCGTGCGGAAGAAGCTCGTGATGGCGACCGCGGCCGGTGCCCTGGCCGTCGGTGGTCTGGCCTTCGCCGTCCCGGCCGTCGCCGACGACGACCCGACCACCGGCACCGCCAGTCCCGCCGAGGACCGCATCCGCGACGCGCTGTCCGGGCTGGTCGAGGACGGGACGATCACCCAGGAGCAGGCCGACCGGGTCGCCACCACCGTCGGTGACGGCGACTGGCACGACGGCTGGCACGGCGGCTGGGGCTGGGGTTGGGGCTGGGGCGGTTCCACCGCGCTGACCGACACGCTGGGCCTGTCCGAGGAGGAGCTGCGCACCGCGCTCGAGGCCGACGGCGCCAGCCTCGCCTCCGTCGCCGAGGCGCAGGGCGTGGCGGTCGAGGACCTCGTCGCCGCCCTGGTCCAGGAGGCGCGGGAGGGCATCGCCACCGCCGTCGAGGACGGCCGGCTCACCCAGGAGCAGGCCGACGAGTGGCTGGCCGACCTGGAGAGCGGCATCACCGAGTGGGTGCAGGCCACCGGCCCGTGGGACGGCGACTGGGAGGGTCCCTGGGACGTCGACGGGGACGGCGACGGCGACCCCGACGGCTGGGACGGCTGGGGCGGCTGGCACGGCGGCTGGGGCCACGGCGACTGAACAAGGACCTCCTCGCCCCCCACGCCTCGCTCCGCTCGGCGCGGGCCCCTGCGAGGGGGCCGTTCCCGCACGTCACCTCGCCCGGAGCGGGTCCCCGCGGCGGGGTGACGGCGCGTGCCGACGGCGGCCACGGGGCCGTGCCGCGGGGTAGCGTCCGCCGCCAGCCCGCCCGCCGCGCGGGGGAGACCGAGGAGACAGCCGTGCCGACCGCGACGATGCCGCTGCCGGGACCCGTGCCCGGGCAGGTGCCGGCGCCCGCAGGGGACGCCGCGCGCGCCCTGGTCGTCGTCGGCGGGCTGCCCGGCAGCGGCAAGACGACCATGGTGCGCCGGCTGCTCCGCGACGGCGTCCCGGGGGTGCGCTCCGTGGACTCCGAGCAGGTCGCCGCCCGCTGGCGCACCGGCTCGGTGCTGCCCTACCCACTGGTGCGCCCCCTGGTGCACGCCCAGCACCGGCTGCGGGTGCTGGCCGCGCTCGCCGGCAGCGACCCGGTCGTCGTGCTCGCCGACCCGTGGACCAGCCGCTGGTGGCGGCCGGTCGTGCTGGGCACCGCGCGGGCCGCCGGCCGGGCCGTCCGCCTGGTGCTGCTCGACGTCTCACCCGAGGACGCCGCCGACGGCCAGCGGATCCGCGGCCGCCGCATCCCCGACGGGCGGATGCACCGGCACGGCCTGCGCTGGGCACGGCTGATGCGGACCGCCTCCGCCGGACCCGACGTGGTCGTCCTCGACCGCCCCCGGGCGGCCCGGCTCACGCTCGCCGAGCTCCTCGGCCCCGCCCTGCCCGCCGCTCGGCGCGCGGATCCCGGTCCGGACCGGGCGCGGGGCTGAGCGGGCCGGTCAGGCCCAGCGCCCGCTCCAGCAGCCGGAACCGGTAGGCCACCGTCAGCAGGCCGAACCACAGCACCAGGCTCGGCAGCACCGTCTGGAACACCGGCTCGGCGGCCTCGGTCAGCCCGAAGTAGTCGCTGAACGCCGGCCAGAACAGCCCGGCCGAGAACACGACGACCAGCACCGCCACCAGCAGCGCCGGGCGGCGGTCGCCGTCGGGGCGGGTCCAGGCGGCGAACCACCGGTTCGGCGGCTTGAGGAACAGGATCAGCAGGAACGCCGCGTAGGAGACGAACGTCGACAGCGCCGTCTGCGCGCCGATCGTGGCCACCGCCTCGGCGAAGCCGACGTCGTCGGAGGACACCCCGGTCCAGCGCTCGAAGTCGGCGACGACCTCCGCGGGACCGTCGCCGCCGGCGTTCACGGCGTCCAGCAGCACCCGGTAGTGCCGGGCGTACACGGCCACCCCGCCCGCGGCGGTCACCAGCACCGCCGGCAGCACGAAGCGCCACAGCGTCGTCAGCAGGTGCGGGTCCGGCGCGCTCGGCCGCGCCCAGGCGGTGAGGAACAGCGTCGGCACCCCGACGGTCAGCAGCGTCAGCCCGACGTTGGCGGGGGAGTAGGGGAACCCCAGCCCGAGCATGGTGACGGCGAGGATCACCAGCCCCTGCGTGCCGACCCGGGCGAGGAACACCTGCATCGAGGTGCTGATCCCGGTGATGATCCGGCGGCCCTCGTGCGCGGCGGGCAGCAGCGCGCCCAGCGAGTCCCCGGTCAGCACGATGTCGGCGACGTCGCGGGTGACCGCGCTGCCGCTGGCCATCGCCACGCCCACCTGCGCCCGCTTGAGCGCGCGGGCGTCGTTGACCCCGTCGCCGACCATCGCCACGTAGGCACCGCGGCGGCGCAGCGCGTCGACCAGCCGCTCCTTCTGCTCCGGGGCGATCCGGCCGAACACCGTCGTCCGCTCGACCAGCGCGTCGAGCCGGTCCTCCGGCAGGTCCCGCAGCGCGGGGCCGGCCACCGGCTCGCCCGGCTCCAGCCCGGCCTGCCGGGCCAGCGCCGCGACCGTGGCCGGGTCGTCGCCGGAGACCACCTTGACGGCGATGCCGTCGGCGGTGAGCCGGGCGAGGGTGTCGACGACGTCGGGGCGCAGCTCGTCGGCCAGCGCGACGAGCGCCAGCGGCTCCAGCGGCGGCAGCGCGGCGCGCCCGGCGGCGTCGCGCAGCGGGGCTTCGGCGGCGGCGCGGGCGAACACCAGCACCCGCAGCCCCCGCCCGGTCAGCTCGCGCACCGGGGCGCCCAGCGGCGGGCCGGTCAGCCGCGGGGCGAGCGCGTCGGGCGCGCCGAGCACCAGCACCGCGTCGGCGGTGCGCAGCGCGCTCCACCGCAGCGAGGAGGAGAACGGCACCTCCTCGCGCACCTCGGCCGGCGCCGGCGCCGGCAGCGCCGCGGCCAGCGCGGCGCTGGTCAGGTTGGGCGCGCCGACGCCGGCGGCCATGGTCCCCAGCAGCCGGCGCACCGCGGCGTCGCCGAGCGGGCCCACCGGGGTGAGCGCGGCCAGCGACAGCCGGCCGGTGGTGAGCGTGCCGGTCTTGTCGGTGCAGACGACGTCGACGTTGCTCACCGACTCCACCGCGTTGACCTGCTGCACCAGCGCGCCCCGGCCGGCGCTCCTGGCCGCGCCCACCGTGTAGGCGACCGCGACGAGGAAGAACAGGCCGTAGGGCACCAGGCCGGAGAGCACCGCGGTGGTCTGCACCGTCCGCACCAACGTGAAGCCCTCGAGGGCGGCCTGCGCCAGGATCGTGACGCTCATCAGCAGGACCAGCAGCATCACCAGCCGGACGACGAAGTCGATCCGCCGCTGCAGCGGCGTCGTGTCGGTGGAGGCGCGGCGGGCCTCGGCGGTCAGCCGGCCGGCGTAGGAGGCCGCGCCCACGTCGCGGGCCAGCTGCAGGCCCTCGCCGCCGACGACGAACGACCCCGACAGCAGGTCCTCCCCGTCGGCCTTCGGCAGCGCCTCGGACTCGCCGGTCAGCAGCGACTCGTCGACCTCCAGCCGGCCGGAGAGCACCGGCCCGTCGACGACGACCTGCGCGCCGGGCCGCAGCCGCAGCACGTCGCCGCGCACCACCTCCTCCGGCGACACCTCGGTGCCGGCGCCGTCGCGGACCACGGTGACCGTGCCGCGGGCCAGCAGCTGCAGCCGGTCGAGCTTGCGCTTGGCGCGGATCTCCTGCACCGCGCTGATCGCGGCGTTGACCAGGCCCAGGCCGACGCTGGTGAACGCGTCGCTGTAGCGGCCCAGCGCCAGCAGCGCCGCGCCGATGGTGAACAGGATGACGTTGAAGAAGGAGAAGACGTTGGTCCGCAGGATGCGCCCGTAGCTGCGCGAGGACGCGCTGACCGCGACGTTGCCCTCGCCCCTGCGGTGGCGCTCCCGCGCCTCGGCCGCGGACAACCCGGGCGGCGGCCCGGTGCGGCGGGCGTCGTCCTGCGTACCGGTCTGCACCCGCCGACTCTGACAGCCCCCGCCGCGCCCGGCACGACGCGCCGGGCGCCCCCAGCCGACTCCCCACCGACGTCCAGGCAACGTGCAGGTCCACCGCGCAGCGTGGTCGCATGAGCACGCGCGCCCGGCGGTGGTCCCTGCGCACCCGGCTGCTGTGCGCCTTCCTCGTGCCGCTGGCCGTGGTCCTCGCCGTCGTCGGGGGAGCGGCGACCACCGCCGTCCGCGGGGAGCTGCTCGGCCAGGTCGACCACCGGCTCTCGGCCGCCGTCGACCGCTCCGCGCAGGCCGACGAGGGTCCCGGCGGGCCGGGGTACCCCGGCTGGCCCGGCTGGGAGGGCTGGGACGGTCAGGGCCCGGACTTCCTCGTGGTGCCCGGTCAGGGCGACGGGACGCTGGGCGCCCGGGTCGAGGACGGCACCGTCACCGAGGCCGCCGTCATCGGCCGGGAGGGCGAGGGGGAGGCGCTGACCGAGGCCGAGGCCGCGCAGCTCGCCCGGGTCGACGCCGACGGGCAGCCGCGGACGGTCTCCCTCGGCCCGCTGGGCTCCTACCGCGTCGTGGCCACCGCGGCCGGCGACGGCGAGGTCATCGTCACCGGCCTGCCGCTGGACTCGGTCGACGCCGCGGTGCTGCGGCTGGTCGTCGTCGAGGTCGCCGTCGGCCTGCTCGGGCTGCTGGCCGCCGGGCTGGTCGGCTCGGCGGTGATCGGGCGCACGCTGCGCCCGCTGCACCGGGTCGCGGCCACCGCCGGCCGGGTCGCGCAGCTGCCGCTGTCCAGCGGCGAGGTGCGGCTGCCCGACCGGGTGCCGGCCGCCGACACCGACCCGCACACCGAGGTCGGCCGGGTGGGCGCCGCGCTCAACCGGCTGCTGGACTCGGTGGAGTCCGGCATCGCCGCCCGGCAGGCCTCGGAGACCCGGCTGCGGCGCTTCGTCGCCGACGCGAGTCACGAGCTGCGCACCCCGGTCACCTCCATCCGCGGCTACACCGAGCTGGTCCGCCGCCGCGGCGGGCTACCCGAGGACGCCGACGTCTCGCTGCGCCGGGTGGAGGCCGAGGCGGTGCGCATGTCCGGGCTGGTCGACGACCTGCTGCTGCTCGCCCGCCTCGACGCCGGCCGCGAGCTGGCCGTCGCCGACGTCGACCTCACCGGCCTGGTGCTCGACGTCGTCAGCGACGCCCACGCCGCCGGCCCCGGCCACCGCTGGCGCGTCGACCTGCCGCCGGCGGCGGTGCTGGTGCCCGGCGACGCCGCCCGGCTGCACCAGGTGCTGGCCAACCTCCTGGCCAACGTCCGCACGCACACCCCGCCGGGGACGACGGCGACCACCCGGTTGCGCGCCGAGGGCGGCGAGGCGGTCCTGGAGGTCGTCGACGACGGCCCGGGCATCCCCGCCGAGCAGCAGCCGGGGGTGTTCGAGCGCTTCGCCCGCGGGGACTCCTCGCGCTCGCGGGCCAGCGGCAGCACGGGCCTCGGCCTGGCGATCGTGGCCGCCGTCGTCGCCGGGCACGGGGGCACCGTGGCCGTCGGCAGCGTCCCGGGCCGCACGGTGTTCACGGTGCGGCTGCCCGGCGCGACCGTGGCCGAGCCCGACGCCGAGGAGGTCGCGGCCCTCTCGGCATGATCAGGTGACCTGATCGTGCGGCGTCCTCCCGCACGGTGGGACGTGCGGGAGGACGCGCCCGGGTGAGGGAGGACGGCCGGTCGCGTCGGGGTGAGCCAGGACAGCGGTTCAGGCCGGGGCGAGGCGGCGGCAGTCGGGGCACACGTCCTCGGAGCCCAGCCCGCGGCGGCCCGCCCACGAACCCTGGATGACGGCGACCGGCGTCCCGCAGGCGGCCACCCACGGCGGCGGCCCGTCGGCGGCCTCCCGGGGCACCGCGTGCGCCCGGCTGCTCTCCTGGTCCCGGCCGGCGGCGTACCCGCCCGCTGGGCTCGTCACCGCCGCAGTCTCGCCGACCCCGCCGGGACCCCGCCCCGGGGCGGCCGCCAGCGGGCGCGCCGGAGCGCCGGACGTGACCTGCGACACGCCCGACGAGACCGCCCGGTACCGGTGTGTGGTTGGCTCCGCGCACCCCGCCCCCAGCAGGCGGGGGCCCGTCCGACCGAGCTCCCTGCGGAGGCACCCATGACCCGGCTGCGCCGGACCGCCCTCACCCTCGGCGCCGCGGCGGCGCTGGCCCTGACGACCGCCCCGGCGGCCGGCACGGTCGACGCCGCCGCTCCGTCCGCCGGCGCCGCGGAGGCGTGCACCGACGTGCACACCGACGACGTCGGCTCCGGCACCGAGGAGGCCCGCGTCCGCCCCGGGGCCACCCGCGCCGAGCCCAACGCCGTCTCCACCCACCAGGCCGCCGCGCTGGGCAACCCGAAGACCCGCCCGGTGCTCGAGGCCGGCTCGGTCACCGTCCCCACGGTCTTCCACGTCATCAGCGCCGAGCCCGTCGACGAGGCCCGCTTCGACGCGCTCATCGCCGCGCAGGTCGACGTCCTCAACGACGCCTACGCCGGCGAGGGCGCCGCGGCGGGCTCGCCGGCGACGCCGTTCGTCTTCACCTACGACCCCGAGCAGACGACGTACACCGTCGACGCCGCGTGGGCGAGCCTGGTGCCGGGCAGCAAGGAGGAGCGGGCCGCCAAGTCCGCGCTGCGCGTGGGCGGCCCGGAGACGCTCAACGTCTACGTCGCCTCCATCGGCGGCGGGCTGCTCGGCTACGCGACCTTCCCGCAGAAGGCCAAGGGCGGGCAGCTGTGGGCCGACGGCGTGGTGATCCTCGACGAGTCGATGCCCGGCGGCACCGCCGAGCTCTACGACCAGGGCGACACCCTCACCCACGAGGTCGGCCACTGGCTGGGGCTGTTCCACACCTTCCAGGGCGGCTGCTCCGGCCCCGGCGACTACGTGCCCGACACCCCGGCCGAGGCCCTGCCCGCCTTCGAGTGCGAGGCCGACGCCGGCCGCGACAGCTGCCCGCGCGACCCCGGGACCGACCCGATCACCAACTTCATGGACTACACCGAGGACTTCTGCATGAACACGTTCTCGGCCGGCCAGGTCGCCCGGATGAGCAACGCCTGGGAGGCCTACCGGGCGCCGTCGGCGGCCTGACCGCCGCACCGCCTCCTCTCACCGGCACGCCGCCCGCGGGGTCCCCCCGCGGGCGGCGTGCGTCGTCCGGGCCCCGTCGTGCTCCCGGCCGCCGGGGGTCTTGCCGTGCGGTGACGTCGCGGGGCAGGGTTGTGACCGAGACCACACCCCTGACGACCCCGGGAGGTCCCCGTGCCCGAACCCGACCAGGACGGCCACCGCGCGGGAGCCCGCCGTGGGTAGGGAGGTGTCCCCGGCGCCCGCCCCGCGCGAGGCGAGCCGGGTCCGCAACGTGGCGCTGGTCGGCCGCTCGGGCGCCGGCAAGACCACCCTCGCCGAGGCGCTGCTGGCCGCGACCGGCACCCTGCCGCGCGCCGGCCGCATCGAGGACGGCACCACCTGTCTCGACAGCGACGAGGTCGAGGTCCGCCAGCAGCGCTCGGTGACCCTCGGGGTGGCCACCGTCGAGCACGACGGCGCCCGGATCACCCTGCTCGACACCCCCGGCAGCCCCGACTTCGTCGGCGAGCTGCGCGCCGGGCTGCGCGCCGCCGACGCCGCCCTGTTCGTCGTCTCGGCAGTCGGCGGGGTCGACGCGGCGACCGTGCAGCTGTGGGAGGAGTGCGCCGCGGTCGGCATGCCGCGCGCCGTCGTCGTCACCCAGCTCGACCGGCCGCGCGCCGACGTCGAGGAGACCGTGCGGCTGTGCCAGACCGTCCTCGGCGCCGGCGTCTACCCGGTCCACCTCGTCGACCGCGGTCCCGACGGCTCGGTGCAGGGGGTGGTCAACCTGCTCGAGCCCGGCGCGCAGGCCCCCGACGCCGACCGGCTCCGCAGCGAGCTCATCGAGGGGATCATCGGCGAGAGCGAGGACGAGGCGCTCATGGAGCGCTACCTCGCCGGCGACGAGCTGGTGCAGGGCGACCTGGTGAACGACCTCGAGACCGCCGTCGCCCGCGGCCACTTCCACCCCGTGCTGTGCGCCGCCCCGCTGCAGGGCATCGGCCTCGACGCGCTGCTCTACCTGATCGTCAACGGCTTCCCGTGCCCGATGGAGCACGGCTGCCCGCCGGTGTCGCGCCCCGACGGCTCCCCGGCCCCGGCGCTGGCCTGCGACCCCGACGGCCCGCTGGTCGCCGAGGTCGTCAAGACCACCACCGACCCCTACCTGGGCCGGGTCTCCCTGCTGCGCGTGTTCTCCGGCACCCTCACCCCCGACACCCCGGTGCACGTCTCCGGGCACGGCGGCGCCGACCGGGGCCACCCCGACCACGACGTCGACGAGCGGATCGGCGCCATCTCCTCCCCGCTGGGGTCGACGCTGCGCCCGGTCGCGTCCTGCCCGGCCGGCGACGTGTGCGCGGTGACCCGGCTGACCTCCGCCGAGACCGGCGACACCCTCTCCGCACCCGGCGACCCGCGGCTGGTCCCGCCGTGGGACCTGCCGGTGCCCCAGCACCCGGTCGCCGTCGAGGCCGCCTCCCGCGCCGACGAGGACCGGCTCGGCCCGGCGCTGGCCCGGCTGGCCGCCGAGGACCCGACGCTGCGCGTCGAGCGCTCCCGCGACACCGGCCAGCTGCTGCTGTGGTGCGTCGGGGAGGCGCACGGCGAGGTGCTGCTCGAGCGGCTGCGCACCCGCCACGGCGTCGCGGTGACCACCGTCCCGGTGCGGGTGCCCATGGTGGAGACGCTGGCGGGGCCGGCGAAGGCCACCGGCCGGCTGGTCAAGCAGTCCGGCGGGCACGGGCAGTACGCCGTCGTCGTGGTGGAGGCCGAGCCCGGCCCGCCCGGGTCGGGCATCACCTTCGCGCAGCGCGTCGTCGGCGGGGCGGTGCCCAGCCAGTACCACGGCAGCGTGGAGAAGGGGATCCGCACGCAGGCGGCCAAGGGGGTGCACGACGACCGGCCGCTGGTCGACGTCGCTTTCGTGCTCGTCGACGGCAAGGCCCACTCGGTCGACTCCTCCGACGCCGCCTTCCAGTCCGCCGGCGCGCTGGCCGTGCGCGAGCTGGCGGCCGCGGCCGGCACCAAGGTGCTCGAGCCGTGGTGCGAGGTGGCGGTCGTCGTCCCCGGCGAGCACGTCGGCGCGGTGATGAGCGACCTGTCCTCCCGCCGCGCCCGGGTCACCGGCAGCGACGCCGACCCCGACCGCGACCGCACCACCGTCCGCGCCGAGGTACCCGAGATCGAGCTGCTCGGCTACGCCGGGGCGCTGCGCTCGGTCAGCCACGGCACCGGCTCGTTCAGCCGCCGTCCGCTCGGCCACGAGCCGGCACCGGCGTCCCTGGTCGCCGTCCCCGCCTAGTCGTCGGGCCCCCGCCGCGAGGGTGTGAGTGGCGGGGGGCAGGGGAGGTGCTGGAACGGCCCCGCTGCAGGGGCCCGCCGCGAGGGTGTGAGTGGCGGGGGGCAGGGGAGGTGCTGGAACGGCCCCGCTGCAGGGGCCCGCCGCGAGGGTGTGAGTGGCGGGGGGCAGCGGGGTCCTTCGACTAGCCTCGGGCACGGTGTGCAGCGGGGTGGAGGAGCAGTGACGTCGTCGCAGGGGTCGTCGGCCGCGGTCCCGGCGTCCCCCGGCCGGACGGCGCCGGGGACCCCGGGAGCCGACCGCAACGAGCTGCCCGACCGCGTGTGGACCCTCCCCAACCTCCTGTCGGTGCTGCGGCTGCTCGGCGTGCCGCTGTTCCTGTACCTGCTGCTGGGGCCCGAGGCCGACGGGTGGGCCGTCGTCGTGCTCATGGTCTCCGGGGTCACCGACTGGGCCGACGGCAAGCTCGCCCGCCTGCTCGGCCAGTCCAGCCGGCTCGGCGCGCTGCTGGACCCGGCCGCCGACCGCCTCTACATCGTCGCCACGCTGATCGCCTTCGTGCTGCGCGACGTCGTCCCGCTGTGGGTGGTCGCCGTGCTCGTCGGCCGCGAGGTCGTCCTCGGCGTCATGCTGCTGGTGCTGCGCCGCCACGGGTACCCGCCGCTGCAGGTGCACTACCTGGGCAAGGCGGCGACCTTCATCCTGCTCTACGCCTTCCCGCTGCTGCTGCTGGCCGACGGCGGCGGTGCCTGGGCGTGGGTGCAGCCGGTCGCGTGGGCGCTGACCATCTGGGGCGGGGTCCTCTACGTGCTGGCCGGCGTGCTCTACGTCGTGCAGGTGGTCGGGCTGGTGCGCGCCGAGCGGGAGGCGGCGGGCGCGGAGGCCCGTCCCGCGCCGTGACCACCGCCCGGCGCGCGGGCGGCCCGCGCTCGATGGGCGCCTCGCTGCTCGACCAGGTGCTCGCCGAGACCCTCGACCCCGCCTACGCCCGCGCGGCCGAGGCCCGCCGGGCGCGCGCGGCGGCCGGGGCGCCCGACCGGCCGGCCCGGCGCCGCGTCGGCCCGCTCGCCGTCGCCGCCACCATGGCGGTCGCCGGCCTGCTGGCGGCGGTCACCTACGACCAGGCCGCCACCGGCGCCGAGGGCCGCGAGCAGGTCCGCGCGGAGCTGGTCGACGAGATCCAGGTGCAGTCGGCCACCGCCGACGACCTCACCGCCGAGCTCGAGCGGCTGCGCGACGAGGTCACCGGGGCCCGAGCGGACGCGCTGGCGGCCAGCGCCGGCGGCCAGCGCGCCATCGACGACCTGCACGCCGCCGAGCTCGCCGCCGGGCTGGTCGCCGTCAGCGGCCCCGGCCTGGTGGTCACCCTCGCCAACGCCGAGCCCGACGCCGACGCCGACCCGGTGGGCGGTGGCACCCAGGACGACGCCCGCGGTCGGGTCCAGGACGGCGACCTGCAGCTGGTGGTCAACGCGCTGTGGGCCGCCGGCGCGGAGGCGGTCGCCATCAACGGCCAGCGGCTCGGGCCGACGTCGGCGATCCGCTTCGCCGGGGAGGCGGTCCTCGTCGACTTCCGCCCGGTCACCAACCCCTACCTCGTCAGCGCGATCGGCGACCCGGACGACCTCCGGTCGCAGTTCCTGGCCAGCCCGGAGGTCGGCGCGCTCGCCGCCATCTCCGAGGTCTACGGCCTGCGCTTCGAGTTCGCCCAGGAGGACGAGCTGTCCGTGCCCGCCGGGGGGACCCCCGAACTGCGCTCCGCCACCCCCGCCGACGACGGTGCGACGGGGGACTGACCGGTGATCCCCGTCATCGGGCTGGCCGTCGGCATCGTCCTCGGCCTCGTCCTCGACCCGACCGTCCCGCTGTGGCTGCAGCCCTACCTGCCGATCGCGGTGGTCGCCGCGCTCGACGCGGTGTTCGGCGGCGCCCGCGCCTCCCTCGACGGGATCTTCGACGCCAAGGTGTTCGTCATCTCGTTCGTGTCCAACGTCGTCGTCGCCGCGCTGATCGTCTTCCTCGGCGACCAGCTGGGGGTGGGCGCGCAGCTGTCGACGGCCGTGGTGGTCGTGCTCGGCATCCGCATCTTCGGCAACGCCGCGGCCATCCGCCGGCACCTGTTCCGGGCATGACCGGCACCCCGCCCCCCGACGCCGCCGTCCCCGACGACGGCGCGCCCGACGACGTGCCGCGGCGCGCTCCCGCCGACGCACCGCCCGCGGACCCCGCCCCTGACGCCCCGGCACCCGAGGTCCCGGCTGCCGAGGTCCCGGCACCCGACGCCCCGGCTGCCGACGTCCCGGCTCCCGCTGTCCCTCCGCCGGCCGACGGCGCGCGGCGGCGCCGGTCGCTGGTCGCGGGGTCCCTCATCGCCGTGCTCACCGCGCTGCTCGGCTTCGCGATCGCCGTCCAGGTGCGCAGCACCGACACCGGGCAGGCGCTCGAGGGCGCCCGCGAGGAGGAGCTGGTCGCCATCCTCGACGACCTCGACAGCGAGGAGGACCGGCTGCGCGCCCAGATCGCCGACCAGCGCGGCGCGCTGCGCGAGCTGTCCGACACCGACAGCCGGTCGGCCGCCGCCCTCGAGGACGCCCGCTCCCGCGCGGACGCCCTCGCCGTCCTCAACGGCACCGTCGCCGCCGAGGGGCCGGGGCTGGTGATCACCGTCCGCGACCCGGAGGGCCGGGTGCGGGTCGCCGACCTGCTCGACGCCGTCCAGGAGCTGCGCGGCGCGGGCGCGGAGACCATGCAGATCGACGGCGTCCGGGTGGGCGTGTCCACCGCCGTCACCGGCACCCCGGGCGACCTGCGCGTCGACGGCCGGCCGGTGACCGCGCCCTACGAGATCGTCGTCATCGGCTCGGCGGCCGACCTGCGGACGGCGATGAGCATCCCCGGCGGCGTGGTCGACCGGGTCGGCCGGCAGGGCGGCAGCGTGGACATCGAGCAGCGCGACCGGGTCGTCGTCGACGCGTTGCGGCCCCTCGACGAGCCTCAATACGCTCAGCCCGACCCCGGCGACTAGAGCCCCGCGGCCCCGCGGCGCCGGCACCCCACCCGATCGGAGACGACGCCGCATGACCACCCCTGACGACCGCCGCTACACCGACCAGCACGAGTGGGCGCTCGTGCAGGGGAGCGGAGGTGCGGGGACCGTCGTCCGGGTCGGCATCACCGACCACGCGCAGGACGCCCTGGGCGACATCGTGTTCGTCCAGCTGCCCGCGGTGGGGGAGGAGGTGGGCCCCGGCAACCCGATCGGCGAGGTGGAGTCCACCAAGTCCGTCTCCGACGTGTACTCGCCGGTGGCCGGCACCGTCTCGGCGGTCAACGAGGCGCTCACCGACGCCCCGGAGACGGTCAACGCCGACCCCTACGGGGACGGCTGGCTGGTCGAGATCACCGTCGCCGGGGACGGCGGCGACCCCACCGCCGACCTGCTCGACGCGGCCTCCTACCAGGCGCTGGTCGACGCGTCCTGACCGCCCCCCACCGCCGTCGGCCGCCCCGGGACGATCACTAGACTGCCCCCGGAGCCGGCCCCCGGCCGGGCCGATGGGGCTGCTGTGACGACACCTCGACGTCCGGTTGACCCTCGGGACGACCGCTGGTTCCATGACCAACGGCCCGCCGTGCGACGCGCGGCGGCCGACCCACGACGGCACCGACCGGACCGTCGTCCGCCGGCCGCCCGCGGCAGGAACGCTCGCGGCGGTGCCCCCTGCACCGGAGGAGAACAGACGTGCACTGCACTCGTTGTGGCCACGACAACCCCGAGGGCAGTCGCTTCTGTGCGCAGTGCGGCGCCGCCCTCTCCCAGGAGCGGGTCGGCGAGTCGACCAGCGTCATCCCGAAGGTGGGCGGCGAGGACACCGGCGACGTCCCCGAGGTCGTCGAGCCCGGCGCCGACGCCCACGCGGGCGCCGTGGAGTCCCTGCCGGCCGGGTCGGCCCTGCTGGTGGTCAAGCGCGGCCCGAACGCCGGCAGCCGCTTCCTGCTCGACCAGGACGTCACCACCGCCGGGCGGCACCCCGACAGCGACATCTTCCTCGACGACGTGACCGTCAGCCGCCGCCACGTCGAGTTCCACCGCGAGGGCGGCGGTTTCTCGGTGCACGACGTCGGCAGCCTCAACGGCACCTACGTCAACCGCGAGCCGGTCGACGTCGCGACCCTGGCCGGCGGTGACGAGGTGCAGATCGGCAAGTTCCGCCTCGTCTACCTGACCGGCCCGCGCACCGGCGAGCCCGCCGGCCGCTGACGCGGGCGCGCTGATCCGGTGCCGGGAGCGCCTGCCGGCGCGTCCGGGGACGGCGTCGCCGACGTCCGGACCCCGCGCCTGACGATCGGGGCGGTGCTGACCGCGCTGCGCGACGACTTCCCCGACGTGACCATCAGCAAGATCCGGTTCCTCGAGAGCGAGGGGCTGGTCGCTCCGCAGCGGACGCCGTCGGGGTACCGGAAGTTCTCCCGGGCCGACGTCGACCGGCTGCGGTACGTGCTCACCGCGCAGCGGGACCACTACCTCCCGCTGCGGGTGATCAAGGAGCACCTCGACGCGCTCGACCGGGGGCTGCCGGTGCCCGGCACCGGCACCCCCGCGGTGCAGGCCCCCCGGCCCTCGCCGGCGGCCGCGGGGGGGCCCGGCCCCCCCCCGCCCCCCCGCCCCCCCCCCCCCGCCCCCCCCCCCCCCCCCCCCCCCCCCCCCCCCCCCCCCCCCCCCCCCCCCCCCCCCCCCCCCCCCCCCCCCCCCCCCCCCCCCCCCGCGGTGCAGGCCCCCGGGCCGTCGCCGGCGGCCGCGTCGGTCCCGGACGCCCCGGCGGACGCCGGGACCGACGCCGGGACCGACGCCGACGCGCCCCTGGACGCCGCCGAGTTCGCCCGCGCCGCCGGTCTCGAGCCAGGGCAGCTGGCCGACTGCGTGCAGTTCGGCCTGCTCGCCCCCGACGCCGACGGGCGGCACCCGGCCGGCGACCTGCCCATCGCCCGCGCCGCCGCCGGGCTGGCCCGGCACGGCATCGAGCCGCGGCACCTGCGGGTGTTCCGCACCGGCGCGGAGCGGGAGGCCGGGCTGGTCGAGCAGCTGGTCGCCCCGGTGCTGCGCTCGCGCGCCGAGGACGCCCGCGCGCGGGCCGCCGACAAGCTCGCCGAGCTGTCGGCGCTGTCGGCGCAGCTGCACCGCGCCCTGCTCGAGGCGCGCCTCCGGGACCTCCTGCGCCCGTGACTCCGGGCGTACGGTGGACACCGCCGCCGGGCCCGCCCGCTCCGGTGCGCACCGGTGTCCACCCGTACCGCCGCAGCTGAGGGAGCAACACCGTGCAGGAACTCAGAGTCGTCGGGGTCCGGGTCGAGCTGCCCGGCAACCAGCCGATCCTGCTGCTCAAGGAGACGGAGGGGGAGCGGTACCTCCCCATCTGGATCGGTGCGGTGGAGGCCGCGGCCATCGCCTTCGAGCAGCAGGGGGTCCGGCCTGCGCGGCCGATGACCCACGACCTGCTGCGCGAGGTGGTGCGCGCGCTCGGCGCCACCCTCGAGGCGGTCAACATCACCGAGATGCGCGACGGCATCTACATCGCCGAGCTCGTCTTCGGCGACGACCGCGTGGTCAGCGCCCGCCCGTCGGACGCCGTCGCCCTGGCCGTGCGCACCGGGGCGCCGATCTTCGGCGCCGAGGAGCTGCTCGACGAGGTGGGGATCGAGATCCCCGACGAGCAGGAGGACGAGGTCGAGAAGTTCCGCGAGTTCCTCGACCAGATCTCGCCGGAGGACTTCGGCGCGGGCTCGGGCTCCGGCGGGGCCTGACCGTCGCGTGGCGGGTGGGACCCCACCCGTCCCGTTCGTCACACGCGTCCCGTGCGTCGTGCGCCGACTGGAGTCCGGCGCCGGTCCTGCCGATACCACCCGGTCGGGGTGAGTGCTGCGACACGCCGCCCGCGTCAGTTGACCGCCCTGGGGGCCCGGCTTACGGTCGCGGACAACACCGGTGTGATCCGAGGGGAAGCGGATCGGACCGGGACGGCCGTCGCGCCCGCGACGGCACGCGAAGGAGGACCGCTGACGTGAGCGACCAGAGCGAGGGCTCCCAGGGTCAGCTCTTCAGCGACGCCGCCGTGGGGGCGACGGACTACGACGAGGTCGACACCGACCTCGTCGGGTACCGCGGCCCGACGGCGTGTGCCGCCGCCGGGATCACCTACCGCCAGCTGGACTACTGGGCCCGTACCGGCCTGGTCGCCCCCTCGGTCCGCAGTGCGACCGGCTCGGGCACCCAGCGGCTGTACTCGTTCCGCGACATCCTGGTGCTGAAGGTGGTCAAGCGGCTGCTCGACACGGGGGTGTCGCTGCAGAACATCCGCAGGGCCGTCGACCACCTGCGCAACCGCGGGATCAAGGACCTCGCCAACGTCACGCTGTTCTCCGACGGGGCCACGGTCTACGAGTGCACGTCGGCCGAGGAGGTCGTCGACCTGCTCGCCGGCGGGCAGGGCGTCTTCGGCATCGCCGTCTCCGGTGCGCTGCGCGAGCTGTCCGGTGAGCTCGCCGAGCTGCCCGCCGAGCGGCTCGACGGCGCCCCGCTGCACGCCGCCGACGACGAGCTGGCGATGCGCCGCGCACGCCGCGCCCAGCCCGCCTGACCGCAGCCGCCGTCCGCCGATGATCAGGTGACCTGGTCGTCGGGCGTCCTCCCTCACGGTGGGACGTGCGGGAGGACGCCGCACGATCAGGGACCCTGATCATCGCCCGCCCC